>NZ_VMQS01000010.1:28256-50305 GCF_007625055.1 Halomonas sp. | reverse complement strand
ACATCATAATTAAGTAATTTAAGGGATTTTGACATGAAGTTTCGCTTTTTCTTGGCTCCAATCACAGCGGCTGTCATTTTGTCAGGTTGTGCAACCAGTCAACCAAATGTGGCAGAAACTGACGAATTCAAGGAGTTAATGAATCGTCAGGCTCAGTTGACGGCAGAGAACAACCGGCTTGAAGAGATGCTGGATGAAGCCTCCAAGCCTGAGCTTCTTCCACCCAATGCCAAGCCCAATCATTGCTATGCGAGGGTGGTCGTTCCAGCAGAGTACGAAACTGAAACCGAAACCGTGCTGGTGGCTGAAGAAAGTGAACGTGTAACGGTTGTTCCGGCTCAGTATGAAACGGTAACTGAAGAAGTTGTGGTTGAAGAAGCTTATGAAGAGCTGCAGGTCATTCCGGCGACTTACAAAACCGTTACTGAGGAAGTGCTGGTTTCAGAAGCAAGTACGGAACTCAAGACCATTCCGGCCGAGTACAAAACGGTCACTGAAGAGATCATGGTCAGCCCGGCTTATACCACCTGGGAGAAGGGCCGAGGGGCCATTGAGCGTATCGATGAAGCGACCGGCGAGATCATGTGTCTGGTCGAAGTGCCTGCTGAATACAAGACTGTGACCCGTCAGGAGCTCGTCAGTCCTGAAAAGACTGTGGAAGTGGACGTACCTGCTGAATACAAGACGGTAACCCGTCGTGTCGTTGACCAGCCAGCGCGCACTGAAACCGTTACCGTACCAGCAGTTACTGAAATGGTAGAAGTTGTTCGCGAAGTGCGTAAGCCGCAAGTACAGAAAACCAATATCCCGGCTGAATACGAAGAAGTAACCAAGCAGCGCCTGATCACTGATGCGGATATGGAATGGCGTGAAATCCTGTGTGAAACCAACACAACCGAAGACGTAGTGCGTCGCCTGCAGGTTGCCCTTGAGCAGAAAGGTTATGACCCTGTATGGATTGATGGCGTCTACGGTGATCGAACGCGCAATGCTGTCATTCAGTATCAGCAGGATAACGGCCTTCCCTATGGACAGTTGACCATGGGAACCCTTGAACACATGGGTGTTGAGCTGTAAGAAACGTATCTGAAAGACCCAAAAGCTGATAATGATCAGTTTGAAGCACCTGCCAGACGCCTTGTCTGTCAGGTGCTTTTTTATGTCGGACTGTAAAAAGGTAAAGGTGACGACACCAAGAGCAACATTTCCCTCTCAGGCGGCTTATTCTAGGCATCGATAAAGGCGAGAAAATGCGTCAACAGCCCAGTGGCCTCCGGGGTTTCCTGCACTGAGCGATGCAGCGCTTCGGTATCCATGCCTCGCTGCTGCAGCGCCTCGGTCTGATGTTCCAGATAAGCATGCATGACCGCCTGGGTGAACTCAGGATGAAACTGCACGCTCCACTGGCGTGGCCCGAAGCGCAGTGCCTGGTGGGCATCATGGGCGTTAGCCGCCAATACGGTGGCGCAATCCGGCTTTTCAAGCACTGCCTGGGCATGAGTGAGATGCGCAGGAAACCTCATGGGGAGCTGACGGAACAGGGGGTCGGTTTTGCCTTCTGCGGTGAGCTGGACGTCATGGGTGCCTGATTCGCGCCCATCAGGATGGTAATCGCTCAAACCGCCAAAGGCAGAGGCCATTAGCTGATGGCCATAACAGACGCCGAGTATCGGAACGTTGGCGCTTAGTGCTTGCTGTAGCCAGGGTTTCAGGCGTTCGCTCCAGGGCTCGGCGTCACTGACCATGCTGTGAGAGCCGGTAATCACGATACCTGCAAGGGTAGCGGGGGCGGGCAGGGAAGGCTCTCGGGGTGCATTGAGTATCGCCAGCCGCATACCTGAAGGCAGGGCGGTTGCCAGCTGATTTTCAAACAGCGTCTCGAAATCGCCATGAGCAGCGATGACGTCGGCAAAGGCATCGCCGGTTTTGACAATCACCAGTGTGTTGACAGCGGGAGGTACGGGCATGGATATTCCTGTATGTCACTTTGCATAAAAATCAACTATTCAGGCCTGCAGCCTGTCCCAACACAGAGAGTCAATGATGCCATATGTAACGCGCGCCGGTGAGCCGATGGAAGTGAAGGGCGAAGTGCCCAGCACTGGACAAAAAGCGCCCTCTTTCACCTTGACGAATACAGACCTCAAAGATGTGACCCTCGAAAATTTTGCGGGCCAGCGTAAGGTGCTCAATATCATCCCCAGTGTGGATACGCCCACCTGCGCGGTATCCACACGTCGTTTTAATGAGCTGGCCTCCGGCTTGGCAGATACCGTGGTGCTGGTGGTATCGGCTGACCTGCCCTTTGCCGCCAAGCGTTTCTGTGGCGCTGAAGGCCTGGATGACGTTGAGACGCTCTCAACCTTTCGTCACCCCGGATTCCGGGAAACCTGGGGCGTTGCCTTTCATGGCAATGTGATGGAAGGGCTATGTGCGCGTGCCGTCGTGGTGCTGGATGTGGATAACACGGTCCTGCATAGTGAGCTGGTGGCTGAAGTGAAACAGGAGCCTGACTATGACGCGGCCCTGGCTGTGCTGCGTTAACCGGTTGAGCGGCGTCTGGCGGCTTCCACCAGAGCACTGATCAGGCGTTGTTGAGGACGGTTGAAAATCAACCATTCAGGGTGCCACTGTACGCCTATCAGAAAATCATGCGCCTCGGATTCAATTCCCTGCACCAGCCCATCGCGGTCACGGGCAACGATGCTGACGCCGGTGCCTGCCTTGTTAACCGCCTGATGATGCAGGCTGTTGACGCGACACCAGGTGACGCCCAGCAGACGGTGTAGCTGGCTATCGCCGACGATATCAACTGTCTTGCGGGGTAGCACGGTCCGCCTGCGTTTCAGCCCCTCGTGCGTGGTATGGATGTCCGGATCCAGGGTGCCGCCAAGGTGGACATTGATCAACTGAGCACCCCGGCAGATGCCGAGTACCGGCGTGTGCTGGGGAATAAAACGCTCGAGTAGCGCCAGTTCCAGTTCATCACGCTCGGGATCAACGCGCACATCCAGTTGCACTTCAGCATCATAGAGATGCGCCTGGATATCATCGCCGCCGCCGATAATCAAGCCATCCAGCTGCGTTGGCCTGGGGCGTTTGGGGGAGAGTCTTAAAGGGCGGCCACCATGGCGCCATACGGCAAACCAGTCAAAGCACCAGGCCAGTCGGCTTTTTTGATCAGACGTCGTAATTCCTATCAAAGGGCGTGGCATCAAGCAAGGCATCCTGTCAGCGAAGCGAAAAGTGTGAGCGCTCTGGGAAGGCGGCTAGCCTAGCGGCGTTTTTGCCACCAGTGTTGCACCTTGTCAGCCCAGCGTTGATAAAAAGGCCGCTGTTGATCGCTGATGTAAGCGGCACAGCGCTGACTGAGGGCGTCGCGGTCAGCCGCCAGCTTTTCAACCTCCACCCAGCGGTTCCACTCACTGACTGATCCCCAACCCGGTTCAGACAGCTGGGCGTTAGGCAGACGGTAATGGAAGGTCGGGCGTGGCTTGGTCAGCTTGCTATGCAGCAGTTCGTGGGGATGGTCCGGGCGTAAGTGAGCAAACAGTGGCAGCATGTCCAGTTCACGATTACGCGTTGGATTATAGTGCAGGTAGTCATCAATCAGGTTATCCAGATCAGGCCGATAGTCAGCAGCCAGTATCTTCAAGGCATATTCCTTGGGAAAAGGGTTGGCATGGGGGAGCACCTCACGGGTTATGTCGACCTTGATCTCTTCTCTCAACCAGGCCGCCAGCAGCAGGTAGGCGCGGAGAATGGACAGCAGGTAACCGGGGTCCTTGCTGGCGACTTCCGGGTTGAGGTGCAAGCCGAACCCATAGAGCAGGCTGGCATCAGTGCCTTTGGCCCCGTGCTCTCGCAGGCCATCGAAAAGTTGGTCAAGTGTGTCCAGTTCATCCCAGGGAATTGGCGGACAGACAATTTCCGTGGGCACTAATCCGGTGACGACATCACCGATCAGCTCACGGGTTTTCTGGTGAAACTCTATCCGGAACTGGCGCTGCTGCCTCGCCCACTCGGAATCCAGTGATTCATGCTCGTTCAGGACGGCGTCATCAGGATGGGCGTATTGGGTATCCAGCTCTATACCGAATTCGCCCCAGCGCGTTTCGCCAACATGCAGGCGGTGTGGGCTATCAACCTGTATAGTGCCACCGAAAAGCTCGCGTACAAGGTTGGCAGTCTCGCGGGGTGGCAATCCGGCGAATTCAACTTCAACGCCCACGCTGCGTGTTTTATGGTCGCTATTGGCGCCCATCGGTGGTGCCGTAACTGTCATCTCTGGTTCCTGTGAGCTGCACAAATCATGACTTCAGCCTATCATAGACCTCAATAAAGCAAGACATGCTTTTGAGCGCCTACGCGCTTGTGATTACCTGTTAGGAGATATTCGTGCGACTGCACAAAGCAATAGCCCAGATGGCCATTATCTTTGGCATAGTAATGGTCAGTCTGATGGCAACGACGACGTTGCACGCCCAGATGGTCTCTATTCCCGGGTTCAGCACAGCTGACATTCAGGAAGAAGAGGTGACGCGGGAAGAGTTCCAGCGTTCGCTTGAGGATGTGATCACTCTGCTGGAAAGCAATGAGCAGCGCCAGCAGTTATTGAACTCGCTTAAAGAGTTGCAGACGGTCAATGCTGCCGCTGAAGAGGAAGTGATCAGTCGCCAGGGATTGCTGGGGGCGCTGGCGGAAACACTGACGGACATCGGTGAACAGGCGCAGGAGGGCGGCTCCCCCCAGGAAAAATGGAACCAGCAGCTCAATGACGGTCTCGAAGATCTGCGGCAGCTTGGCAGCAATGCCACCCTGAGCGAACTTGCCAGAACTGCGGCTGATGGTCTGGTGCTGGTGGCTATCTGGGCCATTCTGTTGATCGTGATGATCGCCATAGGCCGCATGATTGCCACGCGTAAAGGCTGGCCGCATGACCTGCCCCGTGACCCCAAAGGCTGGCTGATGGCCGTGCATTTCTTGCGTCGGATGCTGCCCTGGGCACTTTCTTTTGCCATCGTCCTCGGGTTGGGGCAATTACTGCCTGAAAGCGCCGGAAGAACGGCGGCGCTGGTATTGGCCTATGTGTGCCTGTGCGGTCGGGCATTGTCAGTGGTATTTGAAACGGTCATTGCCTTTTTCAGCCGTGGCCATCGCTTTACTGCCGTGCGTCTTCTGCAGTTAAAAGCGCTGCGCGGCCTGTTTGTGATTGGTGCCCTGATTGCCCTGGGGGATGCAGTCAACTCGAATCGTCTGGTCGAGATGCTGGGTGGAGAGTTGTCCAATCTGGTGTCTATTTTTGCCAACATGTTGGCGGCGCTGATTTCCGCACGGTTTATCTTCAAATTCAAACGTCCTATACGTCACCTGATCTGCAACCGGCCCTATCGTCTTCGCCGCGACGCCAGTACAGCAGTGGAAATCAGCCGGGCACTCGGTGGGCTCTGGCATATTCCGGCGCTACTGCTGGTAGGCGGTTCGCTGTTGGCCATTTTTATCTCGGTGGGCGATGTGGGAACGGCGCTGGCCCGTTCCATTGTCTCGGCCAGCCTGCTGGTGTTGACGCTGGTGGTCACCGGGCTGTTAAGGCGTCAGGCAGAACGGATAGGCAAACATCGTCATCGCCGGCGGACCAGCCAATATCGCAAGCGTCTTGAACGCTTCGGGTTCGTGCTGGGCCATATTGTGTCCTGGGTGATCTTTGCCGAACTCTTTATGCAGGTATGGAGCAGTTCCCTGTTTGGCATCGGTCATCGAGGGTTGGCCGGCGCCGGCATCGGAGAAGCGCTGTTAAGCCTGGGGGCCACTGTCCTACTTGCCTGGCTGGTGTGGATTCTGGCCGATACGGCTATCCAGCGGGCACTGATTACCTCGGCGGGATCGCGCGGCAGGCGGGTCAATCAGGCCCGTGCCCAGACAATCACGCCGATGATTCGGAATGTGCTACTGGTCACTATCCTGATCATTGCCAGCATCGCCGGGCTTGCCAACCTGGGCGTCAACGTGACGCCATTACTGGCCGGTGCCGGTGTGATTGGTTTGGCCATTGGCTTTGGCGCCCAGACCCTGGTGCAGGATCTGATCACCGGTATTTTTATTGTGATTGAAGACTCGCTGGCCGTTGATGACTTTGTCCAGATCAACGGCCACATGGGGACCGTCGAAGGCTTGACCCTGCGTACCGTGCGTCTGCGTGATCTGGACGGCATTGTGCATATCATTACCTTCAGCCGGATCGATTCCATCCACAATATGTCACGCCAGTTCGGGATTGCCTTGATGAAAATCCGCATTCCTTTTGATATGAAAATCGACAGCGCCATCAGCCTTATGCAGGAAACCGCACTCGCCCTTCGCCAGGACCCCATGATGCGCCACTACATCTGGTCACCACTGGAGATGCAGGGGATCAATGGGTTTGAAGAAGGCTGTCCGATCCTGCGAATGCGCTTTAAAACGGCGCCGGAAATGCAGTGGGATGTGGCCCGTGCCTTTAATCTGCTGCTCAAACAGCGCATGGAAGCACAGGAACTGAACCTGGGGGCACCGCGCCTGAGCGTCAGTATGGAAGGTCATGCAGCGGCGGGTTGGCAAGCAACAGAGCGTCCCGCCAGCGTTTCGGCCGGCCGCCCGCCCCATGCGCCAGGGGAGCCCAGCGGTGAGGCTTATGCCAGCAATGGCCACGAGGGTGGAGACTAGGAATCCGCTGATATAACAAACCCTGAAGAATGCGCCAGGTCAATGTCCGGGGTTATTTGCCGTAAGAAGATGGCAGAGCCCCGGTAGGCGCGCTAACCTGAGACTATGGCTCATTTTTTAAGTCTTGAATGGGACGCATACTGCACAAGCTGAGGAGTATCTATGCAAGCCGTCGATATTATGACCAAAGATGTCATCAGCGTGGGGCCAGAAGAAGAAGTCAGTGCGATTGCCCAATTGCTGTTGAACCATCACATCAGTGCTGTGCCAGTCATCGACGACAGCCATCTGGTGGTTGGCATTGTCTCTGAGGGCGACCTGATGAGACGGATTCGAAAAGAGGACGGTAAAGAGTCGTCCTGGTGGCTGTCTCTTTTCGCGGGGCATAAAGATCCCGCTGACTACGTCAAGACCCATGGCCGCAAGGCGGATGAAGTCATGACCGTCAACCCCATGACCATCGAAGAAGATGCACCGTTACACAAGATTGCCCGCCTGCTGGAGAAACACCGTATCAAGCGGGTCCCTGTGGTGAAGGAGGGCAAGCTGGTGGGGATTGTCAGCCGTGCCAACCTGCTGCAGGGCCTGGCCACCGAAGCCGCTGCATCGGATGGCGCTCTCAAGGATGACCGTGCCATACGCGACGCCATTCTTGATGAGATTGAGGATAACACCGGTGTCAGATCTGCCGCGATCAGCGTGACAGTAAGTAATGGCGTGGCCGAGCTATGGGGGCTGATTGATTCCAGCGACCAGCGCAAAGCCATTGAAGTTGCCGCTGAAAATACACCTGGCGTGACACGGGTAGAAAATAACCTTGGCTATGCGCCGCGCGGTGTAGGCGGTTACTGACCCAGGCAGTTTCAGAAAAGAAACAGTCAGTTGCCCGTAGGCCGCTGCATACGGGCAACGATGAGCCTCAGGCTGGAATGATTTTCAGTGCCGTGTAGATTGGCAGCTGCTGTTTGCTGAAGCGCTCAGCATGCTGAATGAGTTCAGCCACATTATCCTGTTCCCCGGAGAGCGACTGGCCGTCCTTGATCAGGCACTTGTTCTGGGCGGACAGCACCCCCCAGGCGGTATTGGCCATGTCCTCAGGGGTCTTGGCACCTTCCATTATCGAAAGTAAAAAAAGCTGATGAAACAGTGCCACCTCAACACCCCCGGCCACGACCGGGCTGGCCATGAAAGTGATGTCCTGAGAAGTGCGCGACCTGTTGAGAAGCCAACGATTAAGTTTCTCGGTTGCAGGCTGAGCGGCATCAATATCAGCGTCTCGCTGAGCAGGCATAATGATATTTTTTGCCGCCAGGATAGTGATGGCGCTGGTCAAGGCAGTGGCTGCGGCAGTGTCATCCTTTAGCTGCCAACGTAACTCAGCGATCGTGATGGGCTGATAATTGTCAAGAACATTGAGGATGGGGCAATAGACGGATTCTGGAAGATCAAAGTTTCCCTGTAGGCCCTCGATCTTGAGTGCAATTTGATCACGCGGCGTGATCATGATAACTCTCAGTTGATCCAGGGCTTCCTGCTTCTCAAGATGACTTAAACGTCGCCCACCCTTGATCCAGTAATCGGTGCGGAATTGGCGATTTTCGCAGAAATCCCTCACAGTCTGGGTGAACATGGGATCGCTGATCGATTCAAGCAGGGTGCGCTGATCCTGGGATAACTGAATGCTATCAATCGCGTCGGCATAGCGAGCGGATGCTGTCCAGTCCATCTTGGCTGAAGACAGCCAGTGGGTCATTTTCGAGAAACCCATTGGCTCCCAGTCGCGGTTGAAGTACTCATGGGCCAGGTAGTGTTTGTTGTAATTGCGCATTTTCTCGATGCGTCCCTTGACCTGCGGATTGGCCTGGCAGAAACGCGGGTTCAGCTCAACCAGTTTCTCCGCAAAGGTTATGGCATCCTCTACCCGTGCCAGGGTGCCCACGCCTGGAGCACTCATCACTTCTGAATGTTCTACCAGCAGTTCACGCATGGGAACCATGGCCGCCCAGCCAGGCTGTGTATTGTAGCTGATAAAGAGGACACCCCCGACGTTGAGCTTACGGCGAACGAAGTCGACAACCACCGCGCGGTTTTCATCCGATATCCAGCTCCAGATGCCATGCAGGCCGATAAAATCAAACGCTGGCAAGTCGTCTCTCTGACAGAACTGATCAAAGGCATCGTCAAACAACTGTGCCCCAGACTGGCTCACACCGGCCACTTCACGGGCAAACGCCGCCTGATTGGGGTTGAAGTCAGTGCCATACCAGTTAATTCCTGAAGCCGCTGCATGCAGGTTGATGCTCATACCCTGGCCAAAGCCCAGCTCACAGGCGTTGACGACCTTGGGAGGTCGAATGCCTGCATTGATAAAAGCCAGATCAATTCTGAGCGGATTCAGCTCAGCATAGTAACCGAAGGTGTAGTTGATATCCGCCACATAACCCGATGTCCAGTCAGACATTTCAAGTGCTCCAGAGCCATTGCTGTTTCACTGTAACGGTGGCTCTTTTGCACCAGTACAAGGCAGAGCATGCACCGGGTAAGCCAGTTTGACAGTATTGAACCAACAGTATTGAACCAACAGTATCGAATCATGGCTCTACCCGGTGGGCAGAGCGCATAACCATAATAGTGGCAAGCAGATTGCGATGATGGCGGGGTAAAAGCAATGTGGGTTAACCAAGGTTCACTATTGATTCGATGGCAGGTTTTCCGGGCCGAAGGCGTCGGGCAGTAATGTGTCCATGGTATAGGTTTTCAACACCTCACCCTGATGAGAGAGCACCATAATCTGCGTGGCCGGAGTGGAAAACTCGCGGATACGCTGGCGACAGTCGCCGCAAGGCGTGCAAAGATGCTCGCCAGGGCCCATGACGTACACGCTGGCCAACTCGCGCTGGCCAGCGGCAATCATCGCTGCAATGGCAGAGGCTTCCGCGCACAGCCCCTTGTAGTGGGCCACTTCCACATTACAACCTGCAAACTGCTGGCCATCCGGGCACTCCATGACAGCCGCGACCGGGTGATGGGAATAGGGCGCATAGGCGTTGCTCAATGCCGTCAGTAGCGTGTCTACCAGGGTCTGGTTCGCTTGAGTCATGGCGTTATTCTTTCCTTGCTCTGCGTAAAAGGGAATCAGGCCCGATCGGCGTCGTCGCGCAGGACCGTCTCAAGCGCCATCGTCATCATGTCGTTGAAGGTAGTCTGGCGGTCAGCGCTGGAGAGGGAATCGCCTTTCAGGATATGGTCGGAAACGGTGCAGATGGTCAGTGCGCGGGCGCCAAACTCGGCGGCCACACCGTAAAGGCCTGCCGCTTCCATTTCCACGCCGACGATGCCGTAGCGCTTGAGCAGTTCAGCCATCTCGGTCTGCGGGTTGTAGAACAGATCCGCTGAAAAAATATTGCCCACTTTGACCGGCACACCCTGCGCCCGGGCCACTGCCACCGCGTGGCGGGTCAGTTCGAAGTCCGCAATGGCCGCGAAATCATGGTCGTTAAAGCGCATGCGGTTGACCTTGGAGTCGGTGCACGCGCCCATGCCGATGACCACATCACGCACGTTGACATCATCACGCACCGCACCGCAGGAACCCACACGGATAATCGACTTGACGCCAAAATCGGTAATCAGCTCCTTGGCGTAGATGGACACCGACGGAATCCCCATGCCATGGCCCATCACCGAAATTTCGCGGTCCTTGTAGCTGCCGGTATAGCCCAGCATGCCGCGCACGTCGTTGACCTGGCGCACATTTTCCAGGTAGGTGTCAGCGATGTATTTGGCGCGCAGCGGGTCGCCGGGCATCAGAACGGTATCGGCGAAATCGCCCTTTTCTGCGTTGATATGCGGTGTCGCCATGGGAGGCTCCTTGAGGTATCAGGTCGTTTTGGCATTTACGCCACTGCGGGCAGAAAGCTGCTGCCGTCATGCATGGCATCAACACCAAAGAAGTCCGCCAGCGTCTGGCCGATATCGGCAAAGGTGCCACGTTCGCCCAGCGGACCGGGCGTGAAGCTACCGCCATGCACCATGATCGGTACATATTCGCGGGTATGTTCGGTACCTTGCCAGCTGGGGTCGCAGCCGTGATCGGCGGTGAGTAGCAGCAGGTCATCGTCATTCAGGGCCGCCAGCAGTGCCGGCAGGCGGGCATCGAAGTGTTCCAGGGCGGCAGCGTAGCCCGGTACGTCACGCCGGTGGCCATAGACCGAATCAAAATCCACAAAGTTGGTCATGATCAGGGTCGGGCGGTCTGCGGTCTCATTGGCGGTGCGCGCTACTTCTGCCAGTGTGGCATCCATCAGCGCATCATGGCCGCTGGCCTTGACCTTGTGGGTAATGCCGCAGTGGGCGTAAATATCGGCAATCTTGCCGATCGAGACCACGTTGCCACCGGCATCGGCGAGTTTCTGCAGCACCGTCGGGCGAGGCGGCTCGACGCTGTAATCCCGGCGGTTGCCGGTGCGCTGAAAACTTGCGCTGTCATCACCGTTGAACGGGCGGGCAATCACCCGGCCGATGTTATAGGGGGCAAGCAGCCCGCGCACGGTTTCACACAGCGCGTAGAGGCGTTCCAGGCCAAAATGCGCTTCGTGAGCGGCGATCTGGAACACCGAGTCGGCCGAGGTATAGACAATCGGTTTGCCGCTCTGGAGGTGTTCTTCCCCCAGGCGGGCAATGATCTCGGTGCCAGAGGCGTGGCAGTTGCCGATCACGCCGGGCAGTTGAGCCTCGCGAACAATGTTTTCCAGCAGCTCGGCAGGAAAACTGTCGGTTTTGTCCAGAAAATAGCCCCAGTCAAAGCGTACCGGTACTCCGGCGATTTCCCAGTGGCCGGACGGAGTGTCCTTGCCACTGGAGATTTCCTTTGCATGGGCGTAGGCACCGCTTACCTGGTCGGGCAAGCTAACGCCTTCAGCCACGCTGCCGGTGGCATCGCGGTGGGCGTGGAAAAGGCCAAGGGCGGCCATGTTGGGCAGCTTCAGGGGTCCGGAGCGCTCGGCGCTGTCGGCCTCGCCACGGGCGCAGGCGGCGGCGATATGGCCGAGGGTGTCAGCCCCCTGGTCGCCAAATTTTTGCGCATCGGGGGCGCTGCCAATCCCGAAGGAATCAAGTACGAGCACAATGGCGCGGCGCATCAGGTGTCTCCTCGGAAGGTATCCTGCAATAAGGTGTCGGCTTCGGCGGCGGTGTCGCCCAGGGTAATGGCGGCGCGCAGCTGGTCGGCAGCACGCTTGGCGGCGTCTTCACTGCGGGCGTGCACCATGGCCAGTGGGCGCTGATTGTCCACGTGCTCGCCAATCCCGGCGATGTCACTGAACCCGACGCTGTGATCGACACTGGCGTCATTGCGCAGGCGGCCACCGCCCAGCTCGACCACGCTCATGCCCACGGCACGGGTATCAAAACGCTGAACCGTGCCGCTCTGCTCGGGGTAGACCGCCTGAACGACCGGTGCGCTGGCCAGGTAGTGGTCGGAACGCTCCATAAAGTCGGCGGGGCCACCCAGTTCACTGACCATGCGGGCGAAGACTTCGGCGGCGGCACCGGAGGTAAGCGCTTTTTCCAGCTTGGCCAGGGCGTCTTCACGGCTGGCGGCAAGCTTGCCCGCCATCAGCATCTCGACCGCCAGTTCACGGGTGACCTGCATTACCCGGCTGTCGGAACGTTCGCCGCGCAGCAGCGCCAGGGTCTCGACAATTTCCACCGCGTTACCGGCGCAGCGTGCCAGCGGCTGGCTCATGTCGGTGAGCAGCGCCGTGGTCGGCGTTCCCGCCTGGGTGGCCACGTTGGCAATGCTTCTGGCCAGCTCGCGGGATTTTTCCGCTGTCGGCATAAAGGCGCCGCTGCCCACCTTGACGTCCATAACCAGGGCATCCAGGCCGGAGGCAAGCTTTTTGCCCAGAATGGAGGCGGTAATCAGCGGAATGGATTCCACCGTGGCGGTGACGTCACGCACGCCGTAAATGCGCTTATCCGCCGGGGCGAGGTTGCCGGTCTGGCCGATAATCGCCACGCCGGTGGATTTCACCACGCGGCCAAAACGCTCCGGTGCCGGGTAGGGGTCGTAACCGGGGATGGATTCCAGCTTGTCCAGGGTGCCGCCGGTATGGCCCAGGCCACGGCCCGAGATCATCGGCACAAAGGCGCCGCAGGCGGCGACCCAGGGGCCGAGCACCAGGGAGACCAGATCCCCCACGCCGCCGGTGGAGTGTTTATCGACAATCGGGCCGGGCAGGTTGAGCGAATCCCACTGCATCACATGGCCGGAATCACGGGTCGCCGTGGTCAAGGCAACGACTTCTTCACGGTTCATGCCATTGAGGAAGACAGCCATACTGAAGGCGCCGATCTGGGCATCACTGATACGCTCATCGGCAATGCCCTGAATGAAGGCCTGGATTTCTTCCCCGGGCAGCGCCTGACCGTCGCGTTTAAGCCGGATCAGTTCCTGGGGTAGCCGTGGCGTGGTGGCCATCAATAATCCTCCTCGTTATCCATCAGTGCCTCGCCGCGCAGGGTCGCAATCAGGTTGTCAAGCAGGCTGGAGGCGCCAAAGCGGAAGTGCTCCGGTGTGACCCAGTGGGGACCCATGATATCGGCGGCCAGCGCCATATAGGCGGCCGCGTCTTCAGTGGTGCGTACACCGCCTGCGGCCTTGAAACCCACGGGTTTGCCGCTGGCCTTGATCGTCTTGAGCATGATGTCAGCGGCTTCCAGGGTGGCATTGGTGTCCACCTTGCCGGTTGAGGTCTTGATGAAGTCTGCGCCGCCTTCGATAGCCAACTCGCTGGCCCGCTGAATCAGCGCCGGGTCTTTCAGCTCACCGGATTCAATGATCACCTTGAGCAGCGCCTGGCCGCCGCAGGCCGCATGGCACATTTCAACCAGCTCAAGGCCCGTCTCTTCATCACCGGCCATCAGGGCACGATAGGGAAAGACCACATCGACTTCATCGGCACCGGAGGCCACCGCCTCGCGGGTCGCACGGGCAGCGGCCATGATATCGTCGCCGCCGTCCGGGAAGTTGGTGACGGTGGCCACCCTGACCTTGTCGCTCAGCTGGTGGGCGTGCAGCGCGCGCTTGGCCGTCACGATAAAGGAGGGGTAGACGCACAGCGCCGCAGGGTGGCCGTAAGGTGTCTTTGCCTGCTGACACAGCGCTTCGGTGCTGGCATCGGTGTCGCTGTCATTCAGGCTGGTCAGGTCCATCAGGGTAATGGCCTGGCGGGCAGCCTGGGTGAGATTGATCGAAGCGGTCATAGGCGGTTACTCGGTTAGGTTGATAAACAGGTTCTCACACATGAGGCAGAAAGGGTGAGCTGCCGGGCGGTTCGGCGCCAGGGCCACACATGGCCAGCAAGCGCCGATCGGCAATGGCTAGGTACCCATGGCGCTCAAGGCAATAAAGAAACCGGCAATCGAGGCCGACATCAGGTTGGACAGCGTACCTGCCAAGACGGCCTTGACACCGAAACGGGCAATTTCGGCGCGCCGTGAGGGTGCAATGCTGCCTAGCCCGCCAAGCAGGATAGCAATCGAAGAGAGGTTCGCGAAACCACACAGCGCAAATGACAGAATCGCCATGGTGTGGGCGCTCATGACCTGCCCGGTGGCTTCCACCAGCTGTTCGCCATCCAGGTAGGGCGCCAGATTGATGTAGGCCACGAATTCATTGACCACCAGCTTCTGGCCGATAAAAGAGCCCGCCAGGGTGGCTTCCTGCCAGGGCACGCCGAGCAGGAAAGCCAGTGGCGCAAACAGCCAGCCAAGTATCCATTCAAGGCTGAGGCTTTCAAAGCCGAACCAGCCGCCGATGCCACCCAGCATGCCGTTGATCAGGGCAATCAGCGCAATGAAGGCCAGCAGCATGGCACCGACGTTGGCGGCCAGCTTCATACCGGAGGTTGCGCCGGCAGCCGCCGCATCCAGCACGTTAGCCGGCTTGTCGTCCTGCTCCTGCTGTTCTTCTTCGACCTTGGAAATACTGTCCTCGGGTTCACGGGTTTCCGGCATGATCAGTTTGGCAAACAGTAATCCACCCGGCGCGGCCATAAAGGAGGCGGCGACCAGATATTCCATCGGAATCCCCAGGGCCGCGTAACCCGCCAATACCGAGCCCGCCACCGAGGCCAGGCCACCACACATCACGGCAAACAGTTGGGAAGGCGTCATGCGGGCAATAAAGGGGCGCACCACCAGGGGAGCTTCTGTCTGGCCGACAAAGATATTGGCCGTTGCCGACAGGGACTCTGTGCGCGAGGTGCCGAGAGCTTTCTGCAGGGCGCCCCCCAGAATGCGAATCACCCATTGCATGATGCCTATATAGTAAAGAACAGCAATCAGCGATGAGAAGAAAATAATCACCGGCAGGACCTTGATGGCGAATACGAAGCCGACGTTGTCGACCTCGGCCAGGCCGCCAAACAGGAAGCTGATACCATCATTGGCGTACTCAACCACCTGGCTGACACCGGCAGAAATCGTCTGCAACACCGTCTGCCCGAAGGGCACGTAGAGTACAAAGGCACCAATGCCGGCCTGAATGGCAAAGGCACCCAGCACCGTACGCAAGCGGATTGACGTGCGGTCATAGGAAAATATCAAGGCAATGGTCACCAGGGTGATCATCCCTACCAGGCTCATTATCAGTGTCATCTTGTGCCCCTTGGCGTCGCGTCGTCACTGGGTGTTTGTGGCTGTTCTACATCGGTTGATAGTTACAGCAGATTGAGTTTGACGGTATAGATCATGGCGTTCTGATAGTTATCCGGCGTGCCCAGTTTTTCATCGGCGTAGCGATACTGGATGCCGGTGGTGACCAGGTCAACAGGGTGCCACCACAGGCTGATCGCCCCGTTGGTACCGACGCTGCCTGCCTTGCCGTTCACATAGTTCTGGTTCAGGTAGTCATCATCGCGGCCAAAGGTCTGCTCGTGCCAGTTGGTCAGGCTAAAATCCTGACCTGCAGCAGTGAAGCCATAGCCTGCCACCCAGCCTGCCATAAAGCCATTCATGCCGGTATAGCCATCGCTTTGTACCCGCGCTGCACCCAGAAAGGGCTTGAACCACAGGCCATTGGCGAAAGTGGTGCGATACCCCAGTCCCAGAATCTGATCCTGTTCCCGGGCGTCATATCCGTAATCGCGGAAATCATAGACGTGGGCATAGACAGAGAAAGGGCTATCGCCGAGATACAGGTGTGACGTGACCTTGCCAGCGGTACGGAAATTGTCCTTGCCGCCACTGGGAGCATCAAACTGGTCATTGGCGGGATTTTCGAAATCGAAGAAGCCGTAAAACTCCCCCCATTCATAGCCAAGCCCGCCTTCCAGCTCGAGGTAGACGAAATCGCTCTTGGCGGCATTGTTGGCCGTGCGTGCTTCGGTACCCGCTGACCAGTCAAGATAATTGGCCGATACATTGGCAAACGACCATAGCGGTGAGCTGGCCTGCGCCTGGGAGGACGCAGCCGCGCATGCCAGAAGAGTGCCAGTACCCAGGGTAACCAGATGACGTTGGAGAGAAGAGTTCATAGAAGCCTCAGGATGGGAAAAAAGCGCTTGCACACGGTATTGGCACAGTGTTTTGTTAGAAAAATAACATTTTTTGTTATTTCAGGAACGCTATTTTGCAACGATAGTGACATCAACGCCAGCGCCGTTGTCAGTCAAAAGCCACATTTTGGTGCTAAGTGTTTATCCATCCAGTAAAAAAAATCTTGAGGCGTTTTTTACGACTATTGGCATGCTGGCGCTGATGAGAGGCGGGACGCACAATAGATCGCCAGATAGCGGTATGTTGACGGGAGAAACGCATGAAGGAACGCAGTGCTGCACGGTTGGAAAAACTTCACGATATCCTTTCGCAAGGCAGGGTGGTGCACCTGCGTGAGGCCGCCACCCTGTGCGAGGTGTCGGAGATGACCATTCGCCGTGACCTGGCTTGCCAGGAAGGCGAACAACAGGAAATTCATCTGTTGGGTGGACGCCTGTTGCTGAACAGCCGCCTGGCGCCTGTCTATGATATGGCCGAACAGCAGGCCAGCCGCTACCCCGCCAAACAGGCGCTGTGCCAGCGAGTGGTCGAGCAGATTGAGGATGGCGATACGCTGTTTATTGATTGCGGTTCCACTCTGATCCCCTTGGCAGGTATGTTGCAGCGCTTCAGCGAATTGACCGTTGTGACCTATGCGTTGAATGTGGCCAATGCGGTTGCTCCACTGAGCAATGTCCGCCTGGTTCTGCTGGGCGGCCTGTACTACCCGGCCTCGCAATCCTTTGGAAGCGATACCATGGCGTCGAGAATCGAGGGATTGGGCATCAACAAGGCGTTGATTTCGGCCGCCGGGGTTGATGCCCAGCGCGGGGTCAGCTGCTTTCATTTCCATGAAGTCGCCCCTAAGCGAGCAGCCATCGCCACTGCCATGCAGCGCTGGCTGGTGGCGGATGCCAGCAAGGTTGGCGTGGTGCGGCCAGCCTATTTCGCGATGCTTGACGAATTTGACGCCCTGTTCACGGATGCCCCGGAGCTTGCCCTGACGAAGTCTGCTCAGCCTTCCTGTTGAGCCGACTGAATGGCGGTCAGGGCAATGGTATAGACAATATCGTCGACCAGGGCGCCCCTTGAAAGGTCATTCACCGGCTTGTTCAAGCCTTGCAGCATGGGGCCGACGCTGACCACCCGGGCACTCCGCTGCACGGCCTTGTAAGTGGTGTTGCCGGTGTTCAGGTCGGGGAAGATAAACACCGTGGCCTGGCCGGCCACGGGTGAGTCCGGTGCTTTCTGTTTGCCAACGCTTTCGATCGCTGCGGCGTCGTACTGCAATGGCCCATCAATGGCCAGATGAGGGGCGCGTTGCTGGGCAATCCGCGTGGCGTCGCGGACTTTATCGACGTCTGCCCCGGTGCCGGAATCCCCGGTGGAATAACTGATCATGGCCACCCGGGGTTCAATGCCAAAGGCCTCAGCGGAGCGCGCGCTCTGAATAGCGATTTCCGCCAGAGTCTCGGCATCCGGGTCGGGGTTGACCGCGCAGTCACCATAGATCACTACCTGCTCGGGCAGCAGCATGAAAAAGATCGAGGACACCTGTTGGTATTCCGGCGCGGTCTTGATCAGCTGAAAGGCTGGACGCACCGTATTGGCCGTGGTGTGCACTGCCCCCGACACCAGGCCATCCACTTCGCCCATCTGCAGCATCATGGTGCCCAGCACCACATTGTCATGCAGTTGGGCATCGGCGGTAATCTCGTTCAGCTTGTCGCGGCGCAGAGCCACCATGGGCGCTATATAGTCCGCACGGGTACCTTCCGGATCAACAATGGCCAAGGAGCCCGGCAGCGTCAGACCGCGGTGTCGGGCAACCGTTTCGATTTCCTCGGGATTGCCGAGCAGCACACAGCGGGCAATGCCACGCCGCTCACAGATGATGGCGGCTTCAATCGTTCGCGGTTCATTGCCTTCTGGCAGCACAATCCGCTTGCGCGCCTGCATGGCCAGCTTGACCAGCTGATGGCGAAAGGCCGATGGCGAAAGGCGGCGTGTATAGCCCCGGCTGACATGTTCCTTGAGCCATTCCAGATCGATATGGGCAGCGACAAAGCGAGCTACCCTTTCAGCGCGCTCAAGATCATCGGTGGGGATTTCATGGCTCAGCTGGCTCAAGTGGGTGGCGGTCGTCAGGCTGTCGGTATCCACCTCAAGTACGGGCAGGCCAGTGGCCAGAGCCGGGCGGCAAAGATCGATCATCTTGTCATTGGGCATGTAGCCGTTGGTCAGCAGCACGCCAGCCAGTCGGGTACCGTTCATGGTGGCCAGAGCCGCCGCGAGTATCACATCATCGCGGTCACCCGAGGTCACGATCAGGCTGCCGGGCTGGAAGATATGCAGCGCATTGGCGGCACTGCGCGCGCACAGGCTGGTGGCCAGCACCCGTCGCAGACTGGCGTCGCCTTCATTCAGCAGGCGGGCATCCAGGGCACGGGCAATATCCAGGGTGCGCGGTGCGCTCAGTGCCTTGCTGTAAGGCACTACGCCAATCAGATGAAAGCGCTCGGTGGCCAGTGACGGCGAATAGCGCCGCAACTCCTCCAGAACGGGCTCCTCCAGCTGGGGCTTGATGGTGCCCGGGGCCGCAGACAGGTCATCGTCTTCTGCCCCATAGGGCAGATTGCGCATGCGCATCAGAATACAGCCCAGCGTGCGGGCTGAGCTGATGCCACCAAAGCTTCTGGCATGCATGTCCAGCTCTTCAGCCAGCGCCTGTGGAGCGTTCAGATCACCGGTGCCGACCAGAATAATACGCGCGTTCAGAGCATGGGCGAGCTGGGCATTGGTCTGGGTGGCGTAGGTGGTCTGCGGGGTAGGCACCACGCCCTCGACGACGACCAGATCGAGCGGCAGGGCATCATGGCGGGCCTGCTGGGTCACCTGCTCCAGGCGTTCAATCACCTCCTCCATCAGGTCATCGATATGATCGTCGCGTAGCAGACGCTCCAGGTGTGCCTGGGGAATGGGTGCCGGTGGACGCACATTAAGAGTGCGTGACACCAGGGCGGTTGAGCGATCAAGTCCCGGGCCGTTGAGTTCATCCTGCATGAAGGGTTTTAAAAAGCCTGCCTTCAGGCCAATGGTGTCGAGGGCCTGAATCAACCCCAGGCAGGCGGAAGTCAAGCCGGCGCCTTCGCCGGTGGGCACCAGCAGAATCGTTTGTGGCTGTTCAGCGGAAGAGCTCATCAATAAGACTCCAGGCAGTGGTGGATTTCATGGGTAACCGGGCCGTCTTCAGTGCAGGGAATCATCCAGACGTCAGGGCCTTGTCCATAGTGGCATCTTTGAACAATAGACTTTAGGTTAACATGCTGCGATGCAAAACGCAGGGGAGAGCGACCGTTCAGGAAGTACCCTTCACACCCTGAATCCCGGGACGCCACGCAGTCGGCTGTCAGCAGCGCGGGGCCTTGAAATGCGATGCGTTGAACTATGATTGCACCAAAATAGTGCGATTGATTGATCCTTGTAGCTTGTCTGCCCTATCAGATGGCAGGCCACAGAGCAGCCAGCCTTCCGTCCGGCGATATGACAGGGCCACAGACCGTGTTGGCACATAAAATGCTACCGCTGTGGGAGTCTTCCTTGCTGCAGGTGGTGTATGTCATTGAAATCCGATTCAAACGAGCATGATGGCCGTCGCTTCCCGGAGGGTAAGGCACAAGCGGCTGTTGAGGTAGCGACAGGCAGTCTTGGGTCCAGACCAAAAGTGCTGTTTACCGACCTGGATGGCTCTCTTCTGGATCATCACAGCTACGACTGGGCACCGGCGGCACCCTGGCTGGCGCGCCTTTACCAGCGGGGTATTCCGGTGATTCCCGTCACCAGCAAGACCCGCAGTGAACTGCTGAATCTGCGCAAGGCACTGGGGCTTGAGGAGCTGCCCTTTATTGCCGAAAACGGCGCAGTGGTAGGTTTGCCCTCTGACTGGTGCCACTCCGGGCTGGAGCGTCAGGTGGGCAGCGATGGCCTGGTGATCAAGACCCTGGGGGTAGATATCGGTTTTATCCGACAGCGCCTGCGGGTATGGCGCGAGCGCCTGAAAGCGGTGCCTGGCATCAGCTTTACTAGCATGAGTGAAATGACCCTGGATGAGTTGTGCACCTATACCGGCCTGAGCGACCCGGAAGCGCGACTGGCGCGTATGCGTGAAGGCAGTGAGCCCCTGGTCTGGGAGGGCAGTGAAGCGGGGCTGGAAACATTTCGCGTCAGCCTGGCGGGTGATGACCTGCAACTGGTGCAGGGCGGGCGCTTCTGGCATGTCACCGGGAAATCGCATAAGGGCAACGCGGTCAGCTGGATGATCGAGCGCTATGCGGCCCTGCGCGGTGTTACCCCCCAGACGCTGGCGCTGGGCGATGGCCCCAACGATACGGCAATGCTGGAAGCCGTCGACCAGGCGGTGGTGATCCAGGGCTGTCACGGCTTGCCGGTGCAACCCCGCCAGTCGGCCCTGTATCGCACACAGGCAGTAGGCCCCAAAGGCTGGGCAGAGGGGGTGGCGTACTGGTGGGGGCGAGTTGACCGCCGGCTAACCCCGGCGGACACCTCCCCCCCGACCTATGCCTATACGCATACGCTTGCGGAGCTGACGCCATGAGTGATTTCCATCAGAACGGTATCGTGACGGACTTTCACAACCTGACCCATCGCCCCGTTGAAGCGCTGGAGGCTGATCTGGTGGCGTTTTCCCGGCGTCGCCCGATGAGCCTGATCCTGCCCTCACTGTATTCCGAGCTGGAAGGCCCGGCGCTTGCACATATTGTTGAGGAAATTGCCAAAGCGCCTTATCTGTCAGAAGTGGTGATCGGGCTGGATCAGGCCGACCGCGAGCAGTTTCGGCATGCCCGCGAGTTTTTTTCCCGCCTGCCTCAGCGTCACCGGATTCTGTGGAATGACGGGCCGCGCCTGAAAGCTCTGGATAGCGAGCTGGACGCTCAGGGGCTGTCACCCCAGCAGCCGGGAAAGGGCCGCAATGTGTGGTTCTGCGCAGGCTTTGTGCAGGCTTCCGGGCGCAGCGCTGTGGTGGGGCTGCACGACTGCGATATCCTCACCTATGACCGCAGCCTGCTGGCACGGTTGTTCTACCCGGTGGCGCATCCCCACTTCAACTATGAGTTCTGCAAGGGGTATTACCCGCGCATCGCTGAAGGCAAGCTTAACGGGCGTGTCTCCCGGCTGATGGTCACGCCGCTGCTACGGGCGCTCAAACAGATGCACGGCCCCTTGCCTTACCTGAATTATCTGGACAGCTATCGCTATGCGCTCTCGGGGGAGTTCTCGATGCGCACAGAAGTACTCGACGGCATTCGCATACCGGCCGACTGGGGGCTTGAGATTGGCGTGCTGTCCGAGGTGCATCGCAATTATTCCACCAAACGGCTATGCCAGGTGGATCTTGCCGATGCCTATGATCATAAGCACCAGCCGGTATCGGAAGGTAATGCCGCAGCAGGGCTTAACCGGATGAGTCTGGATATTGCCAAGGCGCTGTATCGCAAACTGGCGACCCAGGGTGTGACCTTCAGTGCCGAGGGCTTTCGTACTCTGAAAGCGACCTATTATCGGCTGGCGCTGGATCTGATTGAAGCCTACGACCACGATGCGGTCATGAACGGCCTGAGCCTGGACCGTCACGCCGAAGAGCGGGCGGTGGAGCTGTTTGCCGCCAATCTGCTGGAAGCCGGCAACGCCTTCCTGGATAACCCCGGCGAGCGTCCCTTTATTCCCAGCTGGAACCGTGTGCGTGCCGCCATCCCTGACCTGGCAACACGCATGTATGCAGCGGTAGA
>NZ_VMQS01000010.1:0-28156 GCF_007625055.1 Halomonas sp. | reverse complement strand
CCCTAGCGACCTGAGCGGTCACTCACCTTCGGTCATCAGCCAGAGTACGCCGTAGGGGGCCAGCGTGGTCTGTGTCGTTGGCCATGCCTCTTTGCTGACAATATCCTGCCAGTAACGGTCAGCCAGTGTGAGTGCCAGGGCGTCGAGCGGCTGGGGTAAATCGGTAACGTTATGAATAGCCAGCAGACGTCTGCCATTGTTTAAAGGGCCGCGTTCGAACGCCAGCAGGCTAGCCGGTGTTTCCAGCACCTGCTGACCGGCATCCGGGTGGAAGCAGGGCTCATTGCGGCGCACGGCCAGCAATTGTTTCAGGGCTGCAAAAGTATCATGCGTCGTGGTACTGGTCGTTGACAGCAAACGTTCCAGTTCATCGCGCTGCCAGCGGCGCCGGTTGATCGAGCGCAAACGGCCACTGCGTTCAACGCCTTCCAGGTCATTCAGGGTGCCCGTCAGGGTATGGATATACATGGCCGGGATGCCCTGCAAGCCGAGCATCAACTGCTGGCCGCACAGAAAGCGAGGCACCTGCCAGTGATCAGGCCCGCGGCGTGTGCCCTTCATGGCATCAAACCAGGTGATATTGATTTCGTAAGGGCTGTCGCTACCGTCCGGGTGGCGGCGCATGCTGACAAACCCCCCGAAACGGTGCATCAGCTCGGTCAGCGCCTCTACCTCATGGGGCGCCAGCCAGCCTTCAAGGGGGCGGACGCCGATGCCGTCATGGCTGGCGGTGAAGTTGAGGAAGCTGCAGCCAGGAGGCAGTTCGGGCAGGCTTTTCAGCCAGCTGGCCAGGGTGCCTGCCTCGCCGCTGGTCAGGCTGTGGAGCAGCAACGGAGGCAGCGGGAACTGGTAGACCAGATGAGCCTCATCCGCTGGCGTATCTGCGGTGACCCTGTCCAGGCCGAAATAGCTGATATTCTCAGTGTGAGGCACATTGGTCTCGGTCAGCAGCAGGGTCCCGGGGGCGACATGGTCAACCACTGCCCGCAGCAGGCGCACCACTTCATGGGTTTCTGGCAGGTGAATGCAGTCAGTACCGACCTTTTTCCACAGATAGGCAATGGCATCCAGACGAATGATCCGCGCGCCCTGCTGCAGATAGAACAGCAGGATGCCGATAAACTCGAGCAGCACGTCCGGGTTGGCGAAGTTCAGATCAATCTGGTCATCCGAGAAGGTGGCCCACAGGTAACGGGTGCCCCGCCGAGTGGCTATCGGCACCAGAAGCGGGGAGCTGCGGGGTCGCACCACGGCGGACAGATCGGTTTGCGGATCCATCTCATGAAAGTAGTCGCGCCCGGGCTGGCTGCCGGTCAGGTAGTCGACAAACCAGAGTGACTCCCGGGAGACATGGTTCAGTACCAGGTCAACGGCCAGGTCGCCGTACTCGGCCAGCTCACGCACCTGGGGCCAGTCACCCAGGGCCGGGTCGACCTCGCGGTAATGAATCACCGAGAAGCCGTCGTCGCTGCTCCAGGGAAAGAAAGGCAACAGATGTACTCCGCTGAAGCTTTCCGCCAGGTGCTGGTCAAGAAAGGTTTTCAATACCGCCAGCGGAGGGGCGTCAGCGTCCTGCAGGCTGCTGCCATAGCAGATCAGCCACTGATCCTTTTCGCTCCATAAGGGGGCATCAGTCTCAACAGGCAAACGGGGTGCCTGATGCTCAAGCAGGGTGTAGAGACGGCGCAATACTTCCTCGGCCCGGGGGCCATAAAGCGCTTTCAGGTGGGTACCTGCGCGCCGGTCAAAGGTGGCGGCATCAAGCGGCGTAATACGCGATGGATGAAAAGGCATCAGGGCACAGCTCCAGCAACGTCATGGGTCTATTGATGATTATCGTCTGAGGATGAATATGACCCATGCAGGGAGTGTGCCAACCGCTCAGCGACGCTTGAGGGCATGTTGGCGATACAGCCAGAGTGTATCCACACCGAACGAACAGGTCAGTGCTACGAGCGCGCTCAATGCCAGCAGAGGTGCCACAGGCGCTGACGCCCAAGGCACCAGGGCCAGGAGCAGGGCAGCAATCTGCCAGACGCACACCGCCTTGCGTCGCAGGCTGTCATACAGGGCGTCCTGCAACCAGGGGAAGCGCCATCCCGCAGCCACAAAGCCGTAGCGCATGCAGCCGATCAGCAATACCCAGGCGCCTGCCGGCGTTTTCAGCATCACGCCAATGCACAGTAGCAGAATAAGCAGGGCATCCAGCTCCATATCAAAACGCGCGCCGAACGCGGTTTGCGACCCGGTGCGCCGAGCCACCCAGCCATCCACGCCGTCAAGCAGCAAGGCGATCAGGGCCACCCCCAGCCACTGCCAGTGGCCGAGCGGCGACAGGGGCGTCCAGACAGCTGCCGTGACAATCGTGATTAACACCGCGCGCATCAGGGTGACCCGATTGGCCCAGCCCAGTGGGCCCCCTGACCAGAAAGCCATGACCAGCCCCGCGATCAGCAGGTAAAGCCCCATGGCAATCCCCCAGGCAAACAGCGAACTGACCAGATGGGGAAGGCTGGCACCCAGTACTACCAGCAAAAGTGCACCCAGAGAGACTTCTGATAGGGTCAACAGCGCAGCCGTTTGCTGGCTTGTCCGTTGGGCCTTGCGATAGATGGTCATCAAGCCTCCCTGGATTCCGGGGCGTGCATTATTCGCACAGAAAAGTTGTCAAACGCGCAAAGTGGTGCAAAGCTAGCAGTATGTAACATTCTTGTAGAAGAAGTTGCGGCTGTCGAGTGTTAGTGTCAATTCATGTTGTCTGTTCACATTAGCGATTCAATCCAGGGATGACGTCCATGCCTCACCAAACGGCTATTTTGCAAGGGAGCACGTCTCCTGATGCTACTGCTTTATGGCTTGTCCAGCCAGGCACTGCTGAGCTGCGTGAAGAAAGTTTGCCACCCCTGGCGGCTGATGACACCTCCTGTGTTGAGGTGAAAACCTTGTACAGTGCTATCAGCCGTGGCACAGAGGCATTGGTGTTTCATGGGCGGGTGCCTGAATCGGAACACCAGCGTATGCGCGCGCCTTTTCAGCAGGGCGAGTTTCCCGCCCCGGTCAAGTACGGCTACAGCAATGTGGGCACAGTGATCAATGGCCCCGATGCCCTGATCAACCAGACGGTCTTCTGCCTGTTTCCCCACCAGGATCGTTACCAGGTACCCGTCAGTGCCGTGCAGATACTGCCGGAATCAACGCCGGCCAGCCGCGCCGTGCTGGCGGCCAATATGGAGACGGCGATCAACGGCGTCTGGGATGCCAGCCCGTTGCCCGGAGAGCGCGTCAGCGTTGTCGGGGCCGGCGTTGTGGGCGCCCTGGTGGCCTACCTGTGCCAGCGGATTATTGGCACTGACGTGCAGCTGATTGACATCAATCCTGCCCGGCAAGCCCTGGCGGATAGCCTGGGGGTAAGGTTCTCGATGCCAGAGCAGGCAGTGAATGATCAGGATCTGGTCATTCATGCCAGTGGCCACGCCGATGGCCTGGCCACGGCACTCACGCTGGCGGGGCGGGAAGCGCGGATTATTGAAATGAGCTGGTTCGGTGAAGGCAATGTCAGCGTACCCCTGGGAGGCGCCTTTCATTCGCGCCGTCTGACCCTGCGGGCCAGCCAGGTAGGGCAATTACCGCCCCATCAGCAGCCACGTTGGGATTACGCCCGCCGCCTGCAATTCGCACTGCGCCTGTTGGAAGACCCGCGCCTGGATGCCCTGATCAGCGGTGAAACCCCCTTTGCCAGATTGCCCGAGCAAGCCCCTGCGCTGTTGGCTGCAAACAGCCAGGTGCTTTGCCAGCGTATTGTTTACTGATTGAATTTAAAGGAGCTTTTATGTATCGATTGAGTGTGCGTGACCATTTGATGATTGCCCATAGTTTCAAGGGTGAGGTGTTCGGCCCGGCGCAGAACATGCATGGAGCTACCTATGTGGTGGACGTGGCCTTTCAGCGCTCGTCGCTGGATAGCGACAACCTGGTGATTGATATCGGCCTGGCCAGCGATGCCCTGAAAGCGATTCTGGCCCGATATAACTATTGCAATCTGGATGACCTGGAAGAATTTGCCGGCCAGAACACCACCACCGAGTTCATGGCCAGGGCGATCTTCGAACGCCTGGCGGCGGCCATCCAGGCGGGCACCCTGGGAGAGACCGCCAAAGGCATTGAGCGTATTGAGGTCAAGTTGAACGAATCCCACATTGCCTGGGCCAGTTTCGAGGGGGCGCTGTGAGCCAGCGCTTGACGCTGATGGTGGCGGGGTCGCCGGACCAGCGCACCGGAGGCTATCTGTATGATGCCCGGATAGTCGCCGAACTGCGCCAGCAGGGCTGGGATATCGAGGTTGTAGGCCTTGAAGGGCGCTTTCCGGATGCCGACGACACGGCGCAGCTGGCGCTGGAAACCGCCCTGGCCCAGTTGCCGGAAGGCCATTCGGTGGTTATCGATGGTCTGGCCATGGGCAGTCTGCCTGAGGTGATCAAACGTCATCAGCCACGTTTGGCCATCACCGCCCTGGTGCATCACCCCTTGGGCGACGAGCAGGGGATGAGTAGCGATGAGCAGGCGCGCTTACACCGCCTGGAGCTGAATGGCCTGGCCAGTGTCAGGCAGGTGATTGTTACCAGTGCCTTCACCCAGCGCCGTCTCGAGGCCCTGGCAGCCCATTATCAGCTGGCCTTGCCGGGTATCAGCGTGGTAGAGCCTGGCGTGACCCCGGTGGCAGAACCCCAGCATGCCCGGCACGCCAAGGCGTCTACACCCATGACGCTATTGTGTGTGGCGACCCTGACGCCGCGTAAAGGCCAGGACCTGCTGGTAAAGGCCCTGAGCCGACTCTCGCATCTCGAATGGCAGTGTATCTGCCAGGGTAGTCTGAGCCGCGAGCCGGCTTTTGCTGACAAGGTGGCGGCCCTGGTCGAGCATCACTCACTGGGTGAACGCTTCCTGTTGCCTGGGGAATGTGATCAGGCGGAACTGGAAGCGGCGTATCAAAATGCCGATGCGCTGGTGCTGCCCTCCTGGTATGAAGGCTACGGCATGGTCGTCAGCGAGGCACTGGCCCACGGCCTGCCGGTAATTACCACCACCGGCGGCGCCCTTGCCGATACCTTGCCAGACGGGGCGGGCATTGCTGTGCCGCCTGGAGATGTTGACGCCTTAAGCGCTGCCATCGAACGTTTCCTTGAAGAGCCCGCCCTGCGTGAATCCCTGACGCAAGGCGCCGCGGCTGCCCGTCAGCAGTTGGCCAGCTGGCAGGACGCCGCCCGGGCCTTTGCCGCCACCCTGGCCATGCCCGCCGGCAGCCGTTTTGAAGCCGATTGGCTGGCCCTGCGCGAGCCCCTGGATGTGGATGCGCGTAGCCAGCGGTTGGCAGGCTTTGCCGCGGACTGGTTAAAAGCCTCGACCCAGGCCCCGCGACTGGTGGATCTGGGCTGCGGGCGTGGAAGTAACCTGTGCTTTCTGGCCAGGCGCTGGCCAGGGCCTCAGCATTGGCTTCTGGTCGATCATGATCCCCAGCTGCTTGGTCAGGCGCGTCATCGCGGCGGCATGCTCCGCGATACCAGCGGGCAGCCGGTTACCCTGCAGACCGCCTGCTTCTCGCTGAGCGAGCTGACCGCCCGATGGCCGCAACAGGCGCATCTGATCGCTGCATCCGCGTTAATTGATCTGGTCTCCCGTGAATGGATCGAGCAGTTGGTTGACGGCTGCGCCAGCCACGGTCAGGCGCTGTTGGTGGCCTTGAGCGTCACCGGAGACTGGCACCTGACCGATGCCGCAGGCCATCGCTGTCAGCAGCCGGAAGACGATACAGTTCGTGAACTTTTTGTGGCCCATCAGCAGCGCAACAAAGGTCTGGGGGCCGCTTTGGGCGGGCAGGCCCACGACGTATTGGTCAATTGCCTACAGGCCGCCGGCTTCAGGGTGGAAGAAGCCAGTACCCCCTGGCAGCTCGAGGCCGGTCATCAGACTCACCGCGGGCTGCTGATGGAGCTTGTGAAAGGCTGGGCCGAGGCCGCACGTGAACAGGCCCCCGATGCTGCCGCGCAGATTGATCACTGGTGTGAGCAGCGACTGCAAGCCGTTGAAGATGGGTTGATCGGCGCCAGAGTCGCGCATCGGGATCTGTTCGCCACGCCGCCAGTCACGGAGGCCAGCGCATGATTCCCCGACCTGCCATGCGACGTATCGCCATCAGCGTTATCCTGCTGCTAGCGGTGATGCTATGGCTGGACCCATTGGCAGTGGCCAGTGAGGTGCAGGGGCTTTCACTGCCCTGGTTGGCGCTGGGATTGGCCATCAGCGTCATTCAGGTGATGCTATGTGCCTGGCGCTGGCGACTGACGGCCGGTCTGATTGGTGTGCCGCTGAGATTCCGCTATGCCCTGGGGGAATATTATCTGGCCCAGTTCGTTAATCAGGTATTGCCGGGGGGCGTATTGGGTGATGCCGGACGTGCTCTGCGCCATGCACATCAGACGCCGGCTGCCAAAGGCAGTGCCTGGCGAGCGGTCATCATTGAGCGCGCCTCCGGGCAAATGGCAGTGGTGCTGCTGACGGCCCTGGCTCTGGCCAGTTCGCCGCTATGGCATTCAACGCTGGGCGCCAGGGGGTATCTGCTACTGGTGCTTGTGCTGCTGATGGTCGGCGCAGGTCTCTGGGCGGCGCTGGGATTGACTGCCTCTATTCGCCAACACTGGCCAAAGCTTGCCCGCTGGCTACGTTGGGTCACCCCCCTCAAGCACGACATTCAGCGCGGATTGCTCCAGCGGCGCATATGGGGCTGGCAACTGGCGGCTTCCCTGCTGGTGGTGTTCAGCTATGCCCTGGTGATGCTGTGTGCGGCGCGGGCCATTGGGGTGGAACTGCCCGCCAGCCAGCTGCTGGCGCTGGCGCCGGCCTTGCTGCTGGCCATGCTGGTGCCGCTGACGGTGGCGGGCTGGGGGGTGCGTGAAGGCACCGCCGCCAGTGTCTGGGTCTGGGTAGGCCTGGCACCCAGCCAGGGGGTGGCGGTATCCATGGCCTATGGGTTGATGGTGTTACTGGCGTCCCTGCCCGGTCTGGTAGTGGCATTCAGGCGTCGTGGCCAGGCCGCGCCAGATGATTCAGGTGCAGCGCAGGTCAAGGTCAAAAAGGGTGTCATCCCCCAGGCGGAAACGCCGAGCCGTGGGGCGCAAGGCTGTTTCCAGGGTATCGATGG
Source organism: Halomonas sp. (assembly GCF_007625055.1). Lineage (GTDB taxonomy): Bacteria > Pseudomonadota > Gammaproteobacteria > Pseudomonadales > Halomonadaceae > Vreelandella. Next base: position 20,961 of record NZ_VMQS01000010.1, on the reverse strand, counting down.
GCGGCAGTACCAGCCCAGGGCGACCGGACCCGATCAGCAAGGGTGCGACCAGCAGATGCAATCGGTCAACGCAGCCCGCGTCGATAAACTGCGACACCGTAATGCCGCCACCTTCCACCAGGATGCGCCGATGGCCCAGGCGAGCCAGCGTCTCGATCACTGTCTGAGGGGTAAACTGTCCCTGGGCATCAAGGCCCAGGCGTTGACGGCTGACATGATCAGGAGGAGCGGGCCTCTCCACGTCAGGGCCAATCAGATGCAATGTCGCCGCACTGGCATTGCTCATCAGCGCGAGGTCATCAGGTACGCGTCCGCGCGGGTCAAGCACCACCCGCAGCGGGTGCTGGCCGGAAACATGCCGGACGGTAAGCTGTGGGTCATCGGCACAAGCCGTGCCGGCGCCGACGATCACCGCATCGCACATGGCCCGCAAACGGTGCAGGTGGGTAAGGCTTTCGCGGCCATTGATGTAATGGGAGTGCCCGCTCTGGGTGGCAATGCGCCCATCCATGCTTTGCCCAAGCTGGGCAATGACCCAGGGCGTCTGGGTCACCAGCGGCATCCAGCAGTCAAGCAATTCTGTGGCGTCCGGCGTTACCGGGCAGGTGCTCTCCCAGCGTCCATCCACCCGGGTCGACAGCTCCTCGTGCGCAACGCCAGTGCCGTGGCGCAGCGCCAACAGCCATTCCCAGGCTTCGAGCGTTCCCAGCGGCTCTGCCGAGTCTCCTTGATCTTCAGACGGCATAGCGCCTCCTCGCAGTATAAGTCGCCTCATCATGCGGCGCTGCCCAACCCTATGCAAGTACCGCCTATTTCCTGAGCCACAAGTGAGGAAGTCATTATGTACCATATTGAACGCGCCATTTTTGATCTTCGCCGAGGGCTACCGGTTGTCATCGTGACCCCACAGTGCCGCTTACTGGTGCAGGCGCTTGAGAACAGTGAATCCCTTTCTGAACTGGCCGCACTGGCCGGCTCTCGGCCCGCCATGGTGCTGACCCGCCATCGCCTGGCCGCGCTGGGCCACGCGATCAGCGCTGAGGCAGCGATCCTGCCGCTGAGCAGTGATACCGACGCAGCGGATCTTTACCGGCTGGCGGTGGCCGAACACCCCGAAAAACCTTCCCGTCTGAGCGGTTTGATGCCAGCCGGCCCGGGGGAGCGAGGCGCCCTGGCCTTGATGCGTCGTGCCTTACTGCTACCTGCCGCGCTGTGTGCAGATATTGCCAGCGAGCAGGAAGCCGAGATTGATCAGCGTCTGGCCAAAGGCGAGCTGCTGAGCCTTTCCGCTGAGGATGCCCAGCGGGCCATCCACGGCGCGCCGGGTATGCTCAAGCGGGTCAGCGAAGCAGAGATTCCGCTGGACACCGCCCAGCGGTCACGCTTTGTGCTGTTTCGTGAGCCGGACGGCATGCGCGAGCATGTGGCGGTGGTGATTGGCGACGCAGAGGGCAGCGAAAAGGCCGTACCGGTGCGCCTGCATTCCGCCTGTCTCACCGGGGATCTGTTCGGCAGCCTGCGCTGCGATTGCGGTGACCAGCTGCGTAATGCCGTGGCGGATATCAATGCCATGGGTGGCGGCGTACTGTTATACCTGGCCCAGGAAGGGCGTGGGATTGGTCTGGCCAACAAGTTACGCGCCTATACGCTGCAGGATGACGGCCTGGATACCGTGGATGCCGACCAGGTGCTGGGGTTTGGTGACGACGAGCGTCAGTACAGCGTAGCGGTGGATATGCTGCGTTCGCTGGGGATTGGCAAAGTGCAACTGTTGACCAATAATCCGCTCAAGATGGCAGCCCTGCAGGAAGGGGGCATCGAGATCGTCTCCCGCCAGGCGCTGTATGGCAGCGTCAATGACCACAATCAGCGTTACCTGATGGCCAAGGCCCAACGCGGCGGCCACTTTCTCGAGGATGTATTGCACAAGGTCTTGCCCGACAGGTGAACGGCCTGCGATACCCGGCACCAGGGGCCGGGTGTCCTGAACAGGCAAACGGTGCTGGAAGATAGCCGCTCACTCTAGGTCGCTGGCAGGGGCCGGGCAGCCGCTTCCTGTATGACCCGGGCCAGCTGGCGGCCGTAGTGTTGCACCAGCTTCTTGCCCAGTTCGGCGGTGGCACCGGTGGCGTTACCCGCAATACCGTCGTCAGCCAGATCCTCAGCCAGCCAGGCCAGGGAGGCGGCACCTTCCTGGTCGAGCAGTGAATGTTCAGCGGGTTTTTCTGGCAGGGCGTTTCTGGCCCGGGCCATATTGACCTGTTCCGGCGCAAGATGCAGCATCATGGCGGTTTCCAGCAGGCCACCATGCAGGCCGCGACGCAGCTCATCAGCATCGAGGGCGCCTTCCAGCGGGGGTAGGCGGGTGTAGGTGGCCTTGACCACCTGGAGGGCATGACGCCTGCGCAGCGCCAGAGCGGCAATATCCATCACCGCCTTGTTGCCACCGTGGCTGTTGATGATCATCAGACGCCGGATATCTGCCTGAGCGATGCTGTCGCCGTAGGCTTCAAGGGTATCAATGGCGACGCGAGGGGGCAGGCTGAGAGTGCCGGGAAAACCGCTGTGCTCCTCGCTGGCGCCCACGCTGATGGCCGGCAGGCAGATCACGTCCAGTGTCTGGGGCAGCGCGTCCAGCATGGCGGCCTGCAGGCCCAGGCCGATGGTGGTGTCCGTGCCCAGCGGCAGATGATGGCCGTGTTGCTCAGTGGCGCCCATGACCACCACGGCCATCGGCGAGCGACGCGCCATTTCGGCCAGTTCCAGCGTGGTCAGCAGCGACCAGTCGGTGTGCATCCTGGTAATCCTCCCGGAAAATCAATCATAAGCCCCCGTCAACGCCGAATGGTGAGTCTGGCAGGCATAGATATCACCTGAACCCAAGTGATCAGCCCCGGCGGCCAGCCAGGCATCCGTCTGTTCGGCAGTTTTCCATTCTGACCAACGCAATACCCGTTGTTCACCTTCTACTACATTGAAACGGTAATCGCCCAGATGGCGCAAGTGCTCAATACAGGCCTGGCCGACGTCGAGGGTACCGGCAACAAATTCAAACGAGAGGGCCGGCACTGGCTGACTCAAACCTGCCAGTACCTCCGCTTCGAAGCCCTCAACGTCTATCTTGATAAAGCAGGGTAGCCCGTAGGTGGCAATCAGGGCATCCAGGGTCGTCACCTCCACCGATAGTCGAGTGTTCCAGCTGACGCTGGCAAAACCGGCATTGTGCTGCGTGACCTGCGTGCGCCAGTCATCGGCAAGAGTCGACACCGTCGGGTTGCTTGGGCTGATGGCGATAGGCGCAGTGCCCAGGGCTGGCCCGGCCGCCATGGGAAGCAAGGTCAGCTGCTGGCCCACCATGCGCTTGCACCAGCGTGCCAGGCCCGGCTGAGGCTCCAGGGCAACCACACGGGCCCCCAGGGCCTGAAAAGCGGCACTGCGGTCGCCCAGGTGAGCACCGATATCAAAGGCCGGTGCGCCTGGGGTGATAAACGGCCGATAGAGAGCCTGCAGGCCAGGCTGACGCCCGGGGCGCCAGTAGATCACCAGGGAGCGGGCGATGCCAAAGGCACTGGAAAATTGATGCAACAGCCTTGACGGCATCAGTAGGTCTCCTCGGTACGTGGTGCTGAGAAAGCGTCCTCAGAGAGACGATGACGCTGAAAGGACTGTACCGGCATCTCTCCGGGCAGCTGCGCAGGCAGGGGGCTGAGCGGTTGCGCTGTCAGAACAGGCGCTTCAAGTGCCTGTGCAAGGTGATGGTGGTAGGCCTCAATGACACTGACATTCTGCTGATATGGCGTCTGCCACAGGCCCAGACGCCGTTGCTGTGGCTTGCCGAGGGGGTAGCTGCTAGCCTTGACCAGCAGGGTTGAACCTACCAGTCCCAGCCAGGCCGGGGTCAGCCACAGGCCCGCGGCAGGCGATATGACCATTAAGGCCAGCAGCCAGGCCGTTCCCACAAGCGTTATCCAGCCGGTCGGTTGCCAGGCTTCTTTCCAGCTGAGCGAGCGCTCACCGCGGGGTTGGGTGTCCCACTCAACGGCGCGGCCGGTCAGAACGCCACCAATAAACAGGCTGTGCCAGGCCATCATCAGTGGTGCCAGCAGGGCAGCGAAGCCAATCTCCAGCAAGGTGCTGGTCATCAGCCGCCATCGCCCGCCGTAGTCGGCCGGTGTATGACTGAGCGCAAGCACAAGGCCAAACAGCTTGGGCGCAAGCAGCATGCCCAGTGTTACCCCCAGAAGCCCCAGGGCAAGGGGTTGGGAATGCAGGTTAGGGGCTCCGTTCAAGGCACTGACGCCGATCATGATGCTGGAGCTGATCAATAGCAGCAGCCACAGTGGGGATGACAGATAGGCAAAGGCACCACAGAAGAAGTGGCAACGGCTGAGCGGGTGTAACCCCGAACCTGTCAACAGGCGCAGATGCTGAAGATTGCCCTGTAGCCAACGGCGGTCGCGCTTGGCAAAATCCAGCAGATTACTGGGCATGGATTCATAGCTGTCGGCGGTTTCAGCAGGACGAAATGTACAGGTCGTGGTGGTGTCGAGTAACACCTGCCAGCCATCGCGACGTAGCAGGGCAGCTTCGACAAAATCATGGCTTAGCAGCTCCCCGCCCAGCGGCGGCTTACCGGGCAGGCTGGGCAGCCCGCAGCTGGCCATAAAGGCCTGTGTACGCACAATGGCATTGTGCCCCCAGTAATTGGCACTGTCGCCCTGCCAGAAACTCTGCCCGGCGGCCAGCATGGGGCTGTAAAGGGCGGCGGCAAACTGCACCATGCGCCCAAACAGGGTGACCTGGCCAACCGGAATCGGCACACTCTGGATCAGCCCGACCTCAGGTTGGGCATGCATCTTTTCAATCAGCCGTATCAGGGTGGCCCCACCCATGACGCTGTCGGCGTCAAGCACCACGAAATAATCATATCGGCGGCCCCAGCGGCGACAGAAATCGGCTATATTGCCTGCCTTGCGGCCATGGTTGTTTTCCCGCCGACGGTAGTGAATACACAATGATTTATTCAGGCGTTGCTGAAGCGCGGCCACGTGCCGGGCTTCTCTGGCGGCCACTTCAGGGCACTGGGTATCGCTGAGAATAAAGACATCCACCAGGGGCGTCTCATCGTCCTCAAGCTGCGCCATTTTCTCCAACAGGGAGCGACAACTGGCCTCCAGGCCCGCCAGGGTAGGCTCGGGCGGCTCCTGATAGATGGGCATGATGAGGGCCGTACGGGCCTGGGCAGTTCCCTGTGTGTCGTCAGGCCTATGGTGGTCCAGCTGCTGCAGGGTCATCGGATCGCGGCGACACCAGCACAGTATGAAACCGCTGACGGCACTCCAGAAAGACAGCGCTATCCAGCTGAAGGTCAGCACAAAGATCATCAGCAGGCCCAGCCGGGCAGCCAATGGCAAGGAGGCGGTGATATGTAAAAGCGTGGCTGAACCGGCAAGGCTGGTTATCAAGACACAGACCGCCAACCCCCAGCGGCGCAGGCGTAGCCAGGGCATCTTGGCTGGGAAACGGCTAGTTGGCATCGGGAGCCCTGTCCACCTTGGCAGGTGGGATGATCTGGTTCCAGGTTTCACTGATGATGCGGTCTTCCAGGGTCAGCGCCAGGCGAATATCGACGGGCTGGCGGGTTTCAGCCACCCGGAAGGTGGCCCGCCACTGCTGGTCGGGCAGTGCCTTGACCTGAGCCAGGGTAATGGCCTCTTCCTGTGGGGTCTGTAGCCGCATCTCGACAGGATGGTCAGCGTTGAGTGTGGTCAGTTCACCGCCATCAAAGTCCACAATCCATTGGCGTTGCCCGGCGCTGGCAGAATCCGCCTCACCGGGCACGCCGGCATCGCCCTGGCGGCTTCGCACCGCCTTGGCAAGAGTGTGTGCGTGAGGGGTGTCTTGCAGTGTCCGGGTACGATAGTCGAGCTGACGCGACTGGCCGGCGAGGAACGGGGATTCTGATACCCAGTAGGCGACAATATTGTCATGGGTTTCATCCGGGGTGGGAATTTCCACCAGCTCGACATGGCCTGCTCCCCAGTCCTCCAGCGGTTCTACCCATTGGCTGGGGCGGCGATGGTACTGGGCTTCCAGATCCAGATAATGATTAAACGCGCGTTCTCGTTGCATCAGACCAAATCCCTTGGGGGTGTCATCAACAAAGGCGGAAACCTGCAGGCTGTCCGGATTATTCAGCGGGCGCCAGATCCATTCCCGGGCGCCGGTATGCATCAGAAGGCCCTGGGAATCATGGACGTTGGGGCGGAAATCATCCCTGCCCGGGCCGCTGATATCGCCATGGGTAAACATGCTGGTCAGGGGGGCAATGCCGAGTTTTTCAACGTCTTCCCGAGCGAACAGGGTGGCCTTGACCCGCATCTGGGTGCTCTGGCCCGGGGTCAGTTCAAAATGATAGGCACCGGCCAGTGAAGGACCGTCAAGCAGGGCCATGATGTGTACGCTGGGATCCTCTGGTGCCGGTTTGAACAGCCAGAACTCACGAAAGGCCGGGAACTCTTCGCCCTTTGGCAACGCTGTATCAATGGCAATACCGCGGGTCGAAAGCCCGTAAGCCTGATCACGACCCACCAGGCGGAAGTAGCTGGCGCCCAGAAACACCGCAAACTCATCCGCATGCGCCTGGGTATTGAGCGGATAGTGGAGCCGGAAACCGGCGTGTCCGGCAGCGCTCAGATCCTGGTCTTCAAGGGCCTGGGCCGCGCCTTCATAAATAAAATCGGACGGCTTGAAGGTCAGCGGGGTAGCGTTGCCCCCTTCAACGACATGCAGCTCAACCGGGTGCTGGAACAGAAAGCCGCTGTGAAACAGCTGCAGTGAAAAGCGGCTGTCATCCTGCCAGTACGCCTGTTCCGGATCAAAACGGATCTGTCGATAGGTATCATAATTGATGTCTTTCAGGGCATCAGGCAAGGTACCGGTAGGCTGTTCATAGGGCTGGTCGGCCAGCTCCTGGGCATGCGCTGCCAACGTCTGGAACCACTGCTGCTGTTCTGCGGGTGTGGGGGAGGCCAGCGCCTGGGTGCTCAACAGTGCCAGCAGCATGCCTGGGGTCCATTGTATCCTCTTGAAAAAAGAAAGGGCCCATAACCTCCAAACCGTGAACGCATCGTTAGGCACTGAGTGGCTCCTTGAGCGGGAGAATGGATTCCGGTGGCAATCTAGCAGTTTTTGGGCCGCCTGATGACCCGACGCCAGAAATATTCAACAATAGTTATACGTTGATCTATTACAGTACATGATTTTTTAGATTTCCAGTACTCTTTCAGGTTCCTTAGCCGGTGCTTTATTCCGTCAGCTTTCAACACAGGTAACGTTATGGGTCGATTATGGGTGAGCGCACTGGTAATGAATATCATCCTGGTAGCGCCGCTTTGGTGGCGATTCGAGGACGTTGGTGGTCGCCTGATCGCCTGGGAGGCCTGGCTGGCCGTCCCGCTGATCCTACTCTTGCCCAGGGGCGGCTGGCGCACCTGCCTGGCCGTGGCCTGGATATTGAGCGTTCTGGTAATCACCTTGTTCAACCTGGGGGATGTGGCGACCTACCTGGCCTTTGGGCGCTCATTCAATAGCTATCTGGATGTACCTCTGGCACGCGCCGTGTTTGAGCTGATGGTCGGCAACATTGGCTTCTTGCCGGCGGTAATAGTGACGCTGCTGGCTACCCTGCTGCTGATAGCCCTGTTCGTGATACTGGCGAGAACACTGACCTCTCCACGACGTTTACCGATCAAGCGCCTGCCCGGCCTTCTGGCCGGCGTGATGGTGTCGGCCAGCGCCGTACTGATCACCCTGGAGCTTAACGGCCAGCGTCTGGTGGAGAGCGCCCGCGTGCCCATGGTCAATACCGCCATGTTCCAGTGGCAACAGATTACCCAGACGCATGCGGCGCGCAAGGCGTTTGCTGCCACCCTGGAGGACGCGCCCATCGAGGTGCAGCCCTTGCCGGGGCTGTCCGGCAAGCGCGTCCTGCTGACATTTGTCGAGTCCTATGGCGCTGCCGCACTGGAGGACAGCCGCTACTCCGATGTGCTTCTGCCCATGCTGGATAACCTCGAGCAGCGCCTGGGGGGGCAGGACATCCAGATGGCGTCCGGCTGGCTGGAGTCGCCGATTCGCGGTGGGCAGTCATGGCTGGCCCATGCCAGCGCCCTGAGTGGCCGCAAGGTGGATAATCAGCTGTGGTACCGGCTGATGCTGGACAGTGAGCATGGCACCCTGGTGGATGATTTCAAGACCACAGGGCACCGCACCCTGGCGGTGATGCCGGCCATTACCCGTGCCTGGCCGGAAGGGCGTGCCTATGGTTTTGATGCCATCCACGCGGCCAGGGATCTTGATTACGCGGGGCCGCCGCTCAACTGGGTGACCATGCCGGACCAGTACACCCTGGACTATACAACGCGAGAATTGCTGGGGGATGCCCCGGTATTTGCCCAGATAGCGCTGATTTCCAGTCATGCGCCCTGGACGCCGATCCTGCCGGTGCTCGACGACTGGTCACAGATCGGTGACGGTCGCGTGTTCGAACGCTGGGAGAATGCCGGCCAGGCGCCGGATGCGCTATGGCAGGACTTTGCACAGGTCCGCGATCACTATGCGCGCTCGGTGGCGTATGCCGTTGAGGTGGCCGGCCGCTGGAGTGAGCGGGTCGCCGATGACAACACCCTGCTGATCATCCTGGGGGATCATCAGGCCGCGCCGCTGATCACTGGCGATGATAATGTGGCCGAGGCCACCTTTGCTGTGCCTGTGCATGTGATCAGCGCTGACCCGGCGCTGCTGGCCCCCTGGTTAGCGCGTGGCTTTACCCCGGGCATGCGGCCCCAGGCGCTTGATCAGGACGCCGAGGTCACTCATATGCGCGCACTGCGCCACTGGCTGCGCGAGGATTATGGCCAGCCGTGACGGCGTGCCGGAAGTGTCTACCCTAACCAGCTCGTAGGGCGAGCCGGCGGCTTGCCGCTGCGCAGTGCCCGCCAGCCCAGCACACAACGTACGCCCAGCCAGACGGCCAGCAATGGCCATAGCAGGTAGCCCACCATGACCAGGCTGAGGACAAAGGCGATACAGAAATACAGGCTGCCGATCCAGAAGGTGCGAATCAGATAGCGGTAATGCGCCTGCAGCCAGGGCGGGGCCTCCTTGCGGTAGACATAGGCAATAATCACGCCGATCAGCAGGGTTATGTTGGCGGTGACCAGCCCGGCAAGAAACAGCGCATAAACCACCTGAGGGGTACGGGTATCATCGTTGGCAACAGGGCGATTGGACATATAAGGCTCTCAGGTCAGGCGGTGGTGATGGCAATCAATAAAGGCGGAAATCGCGAAAATCAGGTCGCTTCTGCTGTTCTTCAACCACCTTGCGGTAGCGTTTGTATTCCCACTGATACTGGGCAGGGTCGAGGGCAATCGCCGCCTCCACACTGGCGTTGACGCCGGTGGCAGACTGGACTTCATCCTCGCTGTAGACCCTTTCGTCGGCATCCAGAAAGTGAATCTCGAAGCCCTTGCCGGGAAGCCGTTTGGCGACACCGGTGACGACCCGGGCGCGGGTCCGCATCACCAGTTTGGGCAGCAGGGTGGCGGTATAGGCATCACGCTGGAAAAAAGGCGCGAACACGCCGCTGCCCCAGTCGGGCTCCTGATCCGGCAGGATACCAATCGCCTCACAGCGTTTCAGTGCCTTGAGCAGCGCGGCCACGCCGCGTGGGTTGGTAGGCACCAGCAGTGCACCCATGCGTTCGCGCCCCTGGCGAATCACAGGGTCAAGCTCGGCTATCTTGGGAGGCTCATACATGGCGGTAAACGGGAAATGGCTGGACAGCCAGAAATTCAGCACCTCCCAGTTACCGAAATGCGGGGCCAGCACGATGACACCACGCCCTTCCTCTCGGGCACTGTCGAGTTTGTCACGCCCATGGACGGCCAGAATATGTGCCTCTACCTGCGCAGCTGGTGCCATCCACGCATGGCCGAGTTCCAGCATGGTCGCGGTGGAGTGGCGCAGGCTCTGCCGGGCAAGTTGAGCGCCCTGGGGGCCATCAAGCTGAGGATAGACGACGCCGAGGTTGGCCAGGGTCACGTCCCGTTCGCGGCGGCTGAAACGATAGACCAGAGGGCCGATGAAAGAAGCCAGGCGCCAGATACGGGTAAGTGGCCAGTGGGCCAGGCGCTGCCAGAGCCAGCCGATGGCGCGCCCACGACTAAGATTCAGCGGCATACCTAAAACAGCCAGGTGTTCACATTACTGGGCGCGCGCGTTTCCTGCAGCCCCTTGAAGCCTTTGACGCAGCGGATGATCAGCCAAACGGCCAGGGCCACCAGCAAGGGGAAGCCGATCAGAATGAACGTCAACAGAGAAAAGACTGCCGCGTAAAGAAAGCCCATCCAGAAGGTGCGGATCTGGTAACGGTAGTGTTCGTCGAGCCATTTCGGCCCCTTGCCTTTGTAGACATAGGCGATCACCACACCAATCAATGAAGTGAAGCCGAGAACAAAGCTGGCCAGATAAAGCGCGTAAACCACCATCGCCATAGTGGTATCCGGGGCTTTGCCTGAGCCTTTTTCCTCCTTGACCACTTCTCCCTCGATAGGCGTTTCATCCTGGCGCATTGTCTTTCATCCTTTTCTGGTTGTTCCGATGGCATCCATGATAGCGCGGCCGCAACGGGATGGCACCTGTCAGGACCGGACAGGTCGTGATATTTCCAGCAGGTTACCATCCGGGTCACGCAGGTAAAGCGACACAATCGGCCCGTTGGCTCCCTGGCGATCGACGGGCCCCAGTTCGACCTCAACGCCCAGCGCGTCAAGGTGCTGTCTGAACTCATCCAGTGGCAGGCGGCAGCGCAGGCAAAGGTCCAGGCTGCCCGGTGTCGGAGTGGCCGAAACAGGCGCTATGTCGGTATCGGTCTGATGGAGCCGCAGTGCGGTATCGCCCATCATCAGGTCTACCCGCTGGGTATCGCGATAACGTACATCCAGTCCCAGCACGCGGGAATAGAAATCCACGGCACGACCGATATCGGTTACGGTAACGACAAGATGATCCAGACCTGACAGCATAGGTACCCCTTGGGAAAATGACGATGTGATCAGTCGAGGATACGATGATGTGGCGCTGCCCGCTATGTATGAACCCAAAAAACCAGCATTATCATCAGGATTCCCGACGCGACTACTATCAGTGCGGCGGTTGCCAGCTGGTGTTTGTGCCGCCTGATCAGCACCTGTCTGCCGAGCGGGAAAAGCAGGAATATGACCGCCATCAGAACAGTTCGGATGACCCTGGCTATCGGCGCTTTCTGAACCGCCTGCTGGTTCCGCTGGAAGCCTGCCTGACACCCGGTGCCCATGGGCTGGATTTTGGCGCAGGGCCAGGGCCGACCCTGTCGGTGATGTTTGAAGAGCAGGGTTACTGCATGGACATTTATGACCCCTTCTATGCGCCTGAACGCCAGGTTCTGGCTCAGCGCTATGACTTTATTACCGCCACCGAAGTGCTGGAGCACCTGTCGTCGCCCCGCCAGGTGCTGGCGCAGCTGAGCGATCTCCTGGTGCCCGGCGGTTATCTGGGTTTCATGACCAAAAGGGTCAAAAATCACGCGGCCTTTAGCCACTGGCACTATATCCAGGACCCTACCCATGTGGCGTTTTTCAGTGAGGATACCTTTATCTGGTGGGCGTCTTACCATGGCTTTGCGCTGACCTTTCCCGGCCAGGATACGGTGATCATGCAAAAACCCGCAGACGTCAGTAAAAAGCCTTGACCCTATCGGGTTATCATTGCCGACTCACCCTGCACCTAATTGAGCCTTCCCTATGCCCAGTATTCCCTTTCAGGCCCTGGCCTGCCCGCTGGATGGCCAGCCGCTTGCCCTTGTAGAAAATAATACCTGGTGCTGCGCCGCAGGCCACAGTTTTGATATTGCCCGTCAGGGGTATGTCAATCTGCTGCCGGTCCAGCACAAGCGCTCGCAGGACCCGGGGGACAGCAAGGCCATGGTGGCGGCTCGCCAGCGTTTTCTTCAAGCAGGCCACTACCAGCCGCTGGCAGAGGCCATAAGTCGCTACGTGGCCACCTGGGCAGCCAGACAGCCATCAGGCGCTGAGGGGTTCAGCTGCCTGGATGCGGGCTGCGGTGAAGGTTATTACCTGCGTCGGCTGGCCCGTAGCGTGCCGCATGAGCTGGCGTTGATCGGCCTGGATATTTCCAAATGGGCAATCATGGCCGCCGCAAAACAGGACGATAAACAGGCGCCCGTCAGCCGCTGGGTGGTTGGCAGCAATGCCCATCTGCCGGTGCAGCCAGCAGCGCTCGACGGTGTGCTATGCATGTTTGGCTTTCCGGTGTATGACGAATTTGCCCGTGTGCTGAAAAGCGGGGGAGTATTACTGCAGGTGGAAGCGGGAGCGCAGCATCTGCGCGAGCTGAGAGAAGTGATCTACCCGCAACTCAAGCCGGAACGTTCGCCGGCGCTGGAAGTGCCAGAAGGCTTTGCTTATATTGACGAGGAAACGCTCAGCTACCCGATCAGGCTGGAGGGGCAGCAGGCAATTGCTGATCTGCTGGCCATGACGCCACACCTTTACCGTGCCAGTGCGGAAGGGCGAGCCAGGGCGGCAGAACTGGATCAACTGGCGATGACGGTTGATGTGCGCCTGGTCCAGTGGGCACGGCGCTGATCCGCCGAGGCGATTGATACGTGGTGCCCAGACGCAACAAGGCCCGCATAAGCGGGCCTTGTCATCAAACCTGTAAAGGCTTGAACAAGCAGTTAATCAATAAAGATTAAGACAGCTGCTTGATGTTAGAAGCCTGGAGGCCTTTCTTGCCCTGGGTAACGTCAAAAGAGACGTTAGCGCCTTCCTGCAGAGATTTGAAGCCGTCAGCCTGAATCTCGGAGAAGTGAGCAAAGAGGTCGTCGCCGCCGTCAGAAGGAGCGATGAAACCAAAACCTTTAGTGTCGTTAAACCATTTAACTGTGCCAGTAGCCATGTGTAGATCCTTTCGCGCTTATGCGCCTAGATTAAGTGCCTGGTGTTACCCAGAGAGAGTAGCGGGTAGAACAAAGAACACAATATCAGGCTGCCGAAATAGATCGTACACTGCTGAGGACTTGCTTCTTGCTAACCAACTGGCGCTTAAAGTGACATGATTAGGTCGACAGGTCAAAGGCTTTGTTGATTATTTTCCTGGGCTTGACCTTTGTGCAGGAAGGGGCGCTAGGATTTGCATAGCTATCCTCATGGCCACGCCAGTCGTTTTCACAGCCAGAACATCCGGGGTTCAGCGATAGACATGAGTATGATTGAAGCGCTATTGAGTATTGCCCTGAGCGCAGCCCCCTGGCTGCTGTTGGGTCTTTTCATTGCCGGCCTGATCAAGGCCTGGATGCCGCAAAGTCTGTTGCAGCGCTGGATGGGCGGCGATGGCCTGGGCAGTATTCTGCGCGCCGCTGTGATCGGCATGCCTTTGCCGCTGTGTTCCTGTGGGGCGATTCCGACCTCTCTCGCCTTGCATCGCGGCGGTGCAGGGCGCGGGCCCACCACGTCCTTTCTGATCAGCACGCCGGGCGTGGGGGTGGATTCCATGCTGCTGACCAGCGTACTGCTAGGCCCCCTGATGGCCGTGGCGCGAGTGTTGGGCGCCATGGTAACGGCCATCGCGACCGGCATACTGGTGGGGTTCGGTTCAGGTCGTAAGGCAGCCCCGGCGCCAGAGGGCGACAGCGGTGTATCGCAGAGCTGCTGCGCGTCCAAAAGCTGTGGCAGCAGCCCTCAGAAATCAGATACCGCTCCCGGCGTGGTAACCGGTCTGAAATATGCCTTCAGTGATCTGCTGGACGATATCAGCGCTTGGGTATTCGCCGGGCTCATACTGGCCGGCGTACTGGTGACCTTTGTACCGCCGGATACCCTGGTAGGGTTTTCGGGCGGTTTCCTGGCCCTGGTGCTGATGGCCCTGATCGGCATTCCCCTCTACGTGTGTGCAACCGCGGCAACGCCGATTGCTGCCGGGTTACTGCTGGCGGGCATCTCGCCGGGCATGGCGCTGGTGTTCCTGCTGGCGGGCCCTGTGACCAGCCTGGCGACCCTGGCCATTCTGCGCCGCGAACTGGGCGGCAAGGCCCTGGCTATCTATCTGAGCAGTATCCTGGTGGTCACCGTGTTGCTGGGTTGGGGGCTGGATGCGCTGATAGGCCTGACCGGCTGGAATATCGTTCAACAGGCCAGCCAGGTACAGGAGCTGCTGCCCGAATGGCTCGAGTGGGCAGCCCTGGTGGTGTTGGTACTGCTGTCATTGCGTCCTGTCCGGCGCCGCGTCCTGGGTTTTTAGTGCGCGATAACCGCCCCATAGCCGGGTGGTGGTGGTGATCAGACAAGCGATCGCAAACAGGCTGGCCAGCCAGGCAAAATGGGTGGGGAACAGGCAAAACAGCACCAGGGCTGCGACCGTCTCGGTGCCTTCGGTCAGGCCTTCCAGGTAATAGAAAGCTTTGTTGGGCAGGTCGGTGCGCAGCTTGTCCTGCTCCCTGGCAGCAATAGCAAAGGCCAGGAAAGATGTGCCGGTGCCGATAAAAGCAAACAGCAGAAAGGCGGCGGCCAGGGCATTTTCCTCCGGCCGCGCCAGGGCAAAACCGAGCACGACCGCGGCATAGAACACAAAGTCCAGGCCGATATCCAGAAAACCACCGGCCTCACTGCTTTTACCCGTCAGGCGAGCCAGGGCGCCGTCCAGGCCATCACTGATACGGTTGATGATGATGGCTACCAGCGCCAGGGCGTAATACTCAAAGGCCAGCAGCGGCAGAGCACTCATACCCACGATGAAGCCCAGCAGGGTGACCTGATCAGGCGACACCCGGCCTGCCAGCTTGCTGGCCAACGCTTCCAGCGGGCCTTGGGTCATCGGCATGGTCCAGCGATCCAGCATGGCAACTCCTTTGGATAGGGGAAAACCGGTGGCTATGTTGAGTGCATCACAGTGAAAAACTCTTACAGGCAAACTAACAGGCGTATCAAGTGCCTGGTTGCCTCTGCAATGCCAGCAAATTGGATATACTCATGTTTTCAACGGTTAGGAAGGCGTAAGCAATGGTGGAGTCACTGTGGTACTGGTTGGCTACGGGTCTGGGCACCGGGCTTTCGCCAGTGGCGCCCGGCACAATCGGGTCGCTGTTGGGCATTCCCCTGGCATGGTGGCTGCTGAAACAGTCGCGCCCGGTGGGGTGGCTAACGTCAGGCGCGCTGATGGTGCTGGCCATACCGCTTTGCCAGGCAGTGTCTGCGCAGCTAGGTGGCAGTGACCATGGCAGTATCGTGGCCGATGAAATTGTCGCCTTCCCGCTGGTGGTGATGGGGGTAAGCGCGGCACGCAAACCCTGGGTCATGGCGATGGCCTTTGTCATCTACCGTTTTTTTGATGTCCTGAAACCGCCGCCCATCCATCTGGCTGAGCTGGCAAGCGGCGGTCTGGGTATCGTACTTGATGATGTTCTGGCCGCCGCCGTGAGCTTTATCGTACTGGCGCTGCTGCTTAAGTGGCTACCCGCCCGCTGGTTCAGGGCTGTTTGAGCCGTCAGAACGAGGGGCCGCCCGCTTCGTCGCCCCAGATCTCTTCAAGCCGACCATCCCGCCCGCAGCTGAAACGGTAAAACTTATAGCGCACCGGGTTCTTCTGATAATAATCCTGATGATATTCCTCCGCTTCCCAGAAGGTATCTGCCGCGACAATCTGGGTGGCGATCTCCCGCCCGAAGCGTTCTTCCATCTCGGCTTTTGAGGCTTCGGCCAGTTCGCGCTGTTCGTCATCAACATAGAAAATGGCCGAACGGTACTGATCGCCTACATCGCAGAACTGCTGATCAACGGCAAAGGGATCAATATTGCGCCAGAAGATCTCCAGCAGCTGTTCATAGCTGATCTCATCCGGCTGGTAGTCAATCCTGACCACTTCAGCGTGGCCGGTTTCCCCACTGATAACATCTTCGTAGGTGGGGTTATCCAGATCGCCGCCGATATAGCCCGAGATAGTGGCGTCAACGCCGGGCTGGTCGTCATAGGGCGGCTCCATGCACCAGAAACAGCCGCCAGCAAAAATCGCCTCGGCGCCACTCGACTCGTTGGCTGCCAGGGAAGGCACCACAAAGGCACCCGAAAGGAGAGTAATAACGGGTAGCGTGCGACGGGTGAACCCGGGTATGGATGGAAACATCATGAATGACTCCAGGAGATGAAAGATGCATACAGCTTATGGAAACGTTTCATGGCTGACAGTTCCCGCCAACGCCAGAAAAGCTAGTAACTTCCCAGCGTCCAGACATCCTCAAGCGTATTGAGCGCCGTTTCAATAGCCGGCTCTGCCTGGCGCTCCCGCTTCCAGATAAAGCTGAGGGCACAGGGCAGGCGCACATGGCGGGCAACGCATAGGCCACTTTCCTGCCGCTCGGCCATGGCCAGGGCATCGCGTGCCAGGCTGAGCCCGACGCCCGCTCGCACCAGGTCCAGCATACAGGCTTCCTGATCCACCTGGGCAACCCGGTTGGGCACGGCATGATGGCTAGCCATCGCCTTGCCAAGCAGGCGGTGATGAACCGAGTCCGTGGGGGTGACAATCCAGGGCAGGCGGGCCATCTGTTCCCAGCGGGTATCCATCAGGCGACTTTCCCAGCCAGGCGGGGCAACAACGTGATAGTCAAAGTGGGTCAGCTCACGGTGAGCAAGGGTCGGGTGCTGGTGCCCGGTGCCTTCCCCGGGTGGGGCCAGGTAGAAACCAACGTCCAGGCGACCGGCTTCCACATGCCCCAGAACGCTGCCACTCATGCCGTGATGCAACTCGGTTTCAAGCTGCGGCGCGCGGGCCATCAAACGGCGCAGGAAATCCCCCAGGCGAATGAACTCCGGGTCGACAATGGTGCCGATCTTCAGCTGCCCGCGCACCGTGTTGTGAAGGGCCTCTGCGGTCTGCAGAAAGGCGCTGGCGCTGGCCAGGGCCTGCTCTGCGGCAGGCAGCAGGGCCATGCCGTCGGCGGTAAGGGCCAGCCCCTGTGGGCGGCGCTGGAACAGGCCAAGCCCCAGCTGTTCCTGCAACTGTTTAAGCTTGAGGCTGACCGCTGGCTGGGTCAGGTGCAGCTGGAGAGCCGCACGGGAAACGCTGCCGGTGCGCGCCACGGCCACAAAGGCGCGCAAGCTGCCGAGATCATGCATGACGCTCTCCAAGGCAGTGGTATTAAAAATACTTATATCTGGCTTTTGAATAACTCAATTGATTGTGACATTAGGTCCGCTAATCTAGCCATAAAGTGACACACAGCGTTCAGATATCAAACAAGGCTTAAATAAATTTTATAAGAGGGCACCATGACAGCATCCATCACCCATTATATCAACGGTCAGCGCAACGCAGGCGACCATGCCAAGACCCAGCCGGTGTTCAATCCGGCCACCGGCGAGGAGAGCGGTCAGGTGGTTCTGGCCAGCCCCCAGGACGTGAGCAGCGCCGTTAAGGCTGCCCAGTCCGCGTTTCCCGCCTGGGCAGATACCCCGCCGATTCGCCGGGCGCGAGTGATGTTCCGCTTTCTTGAACTGCTTAATGCGCATAAGGATGAGCTGGCCGAAGCCATTACAAAGGAACACGGCAAGGTGTTCACCGATGCTCAGGGCGAAGTAGCCCGGGGGATTGATATTGTCGAGTTTGCCTGCGGTATTCCGCAACTGCTCAAGGGTGACTACACCGAGCAGGTCAGCACCGGGATTGATAACTGGACGATGCGTCAGCCGCTGGGTGTAGTGGCAGGCATTACGCCGTTCAACTTCCCTGCCATGGTGCCGATGTGGATGTTCCCTGTCGCGATTGCCACGGGTAATACCTTTATTCTCAAGCCCAGCCCGCTGGATCCCAGTGCCTCGCTGCTGATGGCCGATCTGCTCAAGCAGGCGGGCCTGCCCGACGGCGTCTTCAACGTGGTGCAGGGCGACAAGGACAGCGTTGAAGCGCTGATTGATCACCCTGACGTCAAGGCGCTGTCGTTTGTCGGCTCCACGCCGATTGCCAACCTGATCTACGAGCGCGGTGCCAAGCACGGCAAGCGCGTGCAAGCACTTGGCGGCGCCAAGAACCATATGGTCGTCATGCCGGATGCCGATCTGGACAAGGCTGTGGATGCCCTCGTGGGTGCGGCCTATGGCTCGGCAGGCGAACGCTGTATGGCTATCAGCGTGGCCGTGCTGGTCGGTGATATTGCCGATGGCATCGTGGCGCAACTGGCGGAACGTGCCAAGGCGCTGAAAGTTAAAAATGGCATGCAGCTGGATGCGGAAATGGGCCCGATTGTTACACCCCAGGCCCATGAGCGGATTACCGGCTATATCAACAAGGGCGTGGAAGAAGGTGCCGAGCTGGTCGTGGACGGCCGCGACTTCGATAGCGCGCATACCGGCGACGGCTGTGCCGAGGGTTTCTGGATGGGCGGCAGCCTGTTTGACCACGTCACCCCCGAGATGACCATCTATAAAGAAGAGATCTTCGGCCCTGTATTGGTGTGTGTCCGCGTGCCCGATATTGCCACAGCCATCCAGCTGATCAACGACCACGAGTTCGGCAATGGCGTCAGCTGCTTTACCGAAAGCGGCAACGTTGCCCGCGAATTTGGCCGCCGCATTCAGGTAGGCATGGTCGGCATCAACGTGCCCATTCCGGTACCCATGGCCTGGCACGGTTTTGGCGGCTGGAAGCGTTCCCTGTTTGGCGACATGCATGCCTACGGGGAAGAGGGCGTACGTTTCTACACCAAGCAGAAATCCATCATGCAGCGCTGGTCAGATTCCATCGATGCCGGCGCTGAATTCGTGATGCCCACGGCCAAGTGATGCGGCCTGGGTAACGGGAGCCTGTTCATGTCTCATTCTGCTAACAACAATTTCGACTATATCGTGATTGGCGCAGGCACTGCCGGGTGCCTGCTGGCCAATCGGCTCAGTGCCAACCCGGACAACAGGGTGCTGCTGATTGAAGCCGGCGGGCCGGATAACTACCACTGGATTCATATTCCCGTCGGCTACCTGTACTGCATCAACAACCCGCGCACGGATTGGCTTTTCCGTACCGAGCCCGACAAAGGGCTTAACGGTCGTTCACTGATTTACCCGCGCGGTAAAACCCTGGGTGGCTGTTCCAGCATTAATGGCATGCTCTATCTGCGCGGCCAGGCGCGGGATTACGACCACTGGGCCGAACTGACCGGTGATGAGGCCTGGCGCTGGGATAACTGCCTGCCGGATTTCATCAAACACGAAAACCATTACCGGCTGGACGATGACGGCGATGGTGATCACGAGCACCGCCGATTCCACGGCCACGGCGGCGAGTGGCGGATTGAGAAGCAGCGCCTGAGCTGGCAAGTGCTGGATGATTTTGCCGAGGCGGCGGTGCAGGCGGGTATTCCGCGCACCGAAGATTTCAATCGCGGTGATAACGAAGGCGTCAATTACTTTGAGGTCAACCAGCGCAAGGGCTGGCGCTGGAATACCTCCAAAGCGTTCTTACGGCCTATCAAGCAGCGCACCAATCTGACGGTCTGGCATTCCACCCATGTGAATCGCCTACTGTTTGAAGCGCAGAATGGCAAGCTGCGTTGCACAGGGGCAGAGCTGCTGCGTGAAGGCAAAACGCTCATGGCAACCGCCAATCGGGAAGTGGTGCTGAGCGCTGGTACCATTGGTTCACCGCAGATACTGCAGCTTTCCGGGATTGGTGCGCCCGAGCTGTTGCAGCAACATGGCATTGACGTGGTGGCAGCCCTGCCCGGTGTGGGCGAAAACCTGCAGGATCACCTGCAGATACGCTCGGTGTATAAAGTGAAAGGCGCCAAAACCCTTAACACCATGGCCAACACCCTGGTGGGCAAAGCCATGATCGGCCTTGAATACGTGCTCAAACGCTCGGGCCCGATGAGCATGGCGCCCTCCCAGCTGTGTATCTTTACCCGCAGCTCGGAGGACTACCCACACGCCAATATCGAATACCACGTTCAGCCACTCAGCCTGGAGGCGTTTGGTCAGCCGCTGCACGATTTTCCGGCGATTACCGCCAGCGTGTGCAATCTCAACCCCACCAGCCGCGGCCGCGTGCAGATCAAAAGCCGCGACCCTCAGGATCACCCGGCGATCGAGCCCAATTACCTGAGCACCGAGGAAGACCGCAAAGTGGCTGCGGATTCGCTGCGCGTCACCCGGCGCATTGCCGAGCAGCAGGCCTTCGCCAAGTACCAGCCAGAAGAGTTCAAGCCAGGCCTGGAATACCAGACGGACGAGGATCTGGCCAAGCTGGCAGGGGATATCGGTACCACCATCTTCCACCCGGTGGGAACCGCTAAAATGGGCCGCGATGATGACCCGGCGGCGGTGGTGGATTCAAAGCTGCGGGTAAGAGGCATTGCCGGCCTGAGAGTCGTCGACGCCAGCATCATGCCTACCATTACCAGTGGCAACACCAACTCGCCGACCCTGATGATTGCTGAAAAGGCGGCTGAGTGGATGATGGAGGAGGCTTCATCTGCCTGACATTTTTTAACGCTATTCTTGACGTGTGTTGCATTTCAGCGCACCATGAAGGCAGTTGGTTAGCAAGTCGAACGTTGTCAGCAGTATTAAGGCGCCTTAAGCGTTGAGTCTGGTGAAAGTTTCTTGTTCTACCCACTGCAATTCGGGTATTACCCCGGCTTAATTTATTCGCTTTATCGAGGATTTCGATCATGGCAACTGGTACAGTAAAGTGGTTCAACGACACTAAAGGCTTCGGCTTCATTTCACCGGAAGACAACGGCGACGATCTGTTCGTGCATTTCTCCGAAATTCAGGCTGACGGCTTCAAATCCCTGCAGGACGGTCAAAAGGTTTCTTTTGACGTGACTCAGGGCAAGAAAGGCCTTCAGGC
>NZ_VMQS01000115.1 GCF_007625055.1 Halomonas sp. | reverse complement strand
AGAACATTTCAGTAAATTCAAACTCGCAGGCTGGGTGATCACGCTCTACGATAGGGGAAGAAAAATGAATTTAACCACCCGCTTCGCTGGAGACACGGAGGCACGGAGAAGAAAAGAAGCCAAATCTCCGTGCCTCTGTGTCTCCAACGACCGTAGGGAGTGGGTGGTGAAAAAAGAACCCAGCACGACGTGAGAAAAAGCACTCGACTAGCCTATGCCCACCGGACAGCCTGAGACTATATCCAGCCGGCACAGGTCAACCCATGTAACCCGCCCGAAAATCCGAGAATCACATAGACCACTAACCCGTCAGGCTGGGTGCCTGGCCTCTACGATAGCCGGAAAAAAAGAAGACCTCTCAGACGTAAAAGGAACCCACTCTGACGGGAAGAGAAAAAAGAGAATCCACCAGACGAAAATGGAATTGAATCGATTGAAAAAGAAGGCACTTGCCAGGATTCGACCCGTTGCCGATTCTGGGGGCTATCCAGACGGCGTAGACAACGGATATTCCGCTGCGCTCCATATCCGCGTCTAGCCTCTACGATCTACAAAAGAAAATGAAAAGGACCCTACTCATCTTAATTGCCTCGGTAGCACTGACCGCTTGCAAAAAGGAAAATTCATCACGACCGGAAATTTCTTCAGATGAATTGGCGACAGATCAGCGTATCATCCTTAAAGAGAAGCACTCAGTAGTTCTAATTCCCGATAATAACAGAAGCCTAATGATTGGTGTTACGCTGCTGGACGGAAAGATCACAGTGGCGGAGATCCCCGGGAATGGTAAAAGTTTAGCCGTAACTTGGAATAATGAAGAATCGTGGACGACATCAGTAATGGATATCGGAGAAGATATAACTGTCTCCATCATTGACGAGGACGGTGACGGGTTGCCAGATCTCCGAGCGGAACAGACCGAAGGTTCCTTAATAAGGTATCGATTCGGAACTCCAGATTGGATCCCCCTACAATAAGGACTTCAGACCAAATGAAGCGTAGATCCAGACGCAGCGATCAACCCATGTTAGCCGCCCGGTTTTCTAAAAAGGTTCAGGACGATTTAGCCTCGCTGGCTGGGTGATCGTGCTTCACGATAGCCGGAAAAAAAGAAGACCTCTCAGACGTAAAAGGAACCCACTCTGACGGGAAGAGAAAAAAGAGAATCCACCAGACGAAAATGGAATTGAATCGATTGAAAAAGAAGGCACTTGCCAGGATTCGACCCGTTGCCGATTCTGGGGGCTATCCAGACGGCGTAGACAACGGATATTCCGCTGCGCTCCATATCCGCGTCTAGCCTCTACGTTCTGAAAAAATGAAAAAGATAACACTCACAATCTGCGCAACAATCATTGCCGGACTTTCGGCTTTTGCTGCCCCTTCAACTCCACCGGATCGGGACATTGAAATAATCCGAGAGGAGATTCATCGACACGAATTAGTTTTAGCCATCCTAAAGGAAAAGCTCACCGAATTAGAAAACGAAGTGGCCACCGACCGGATCAGGATCGAGATTGAGAAGGACAAAGTTTTGCTTGAAGGGGAAACCGTCACTCGGGTGGAATTGAAAGAAAAAATTGGATTGATGCCTTCAGATGGATCGGTGAGCATTCTTGCCGATAGTGCAACACCGCACAAAGAAGTGACAAGTATCCTAGATTTATTGAAAGGACAAGGTATTTCCGATGTCGTCTTGTCGTCCAGGAATTCAGAACCAGGCGAGGGAGACAATTCCGAGTAGCGCTGCCGCGCTACTCTCCATGTCTCCTCTTTACGATATCCAGAAAATGAAAAAGGGAATTTTTTTCACCGCTTAACCACGCTTAATGGACGCTTAACCAGCACGACGCATGAAAGAAAAAAGAATTTTATTTTTAAGCGTAGATTTAGCGTGTTTAAGCGGTTCCCGCGCAGCGGCTACTTCTGGGTCTATAAGGGAAAGAGAAGGATGCCAGATGGCTATGGTATCGGACATTCTTCAGGTTCCGGGGATGCTCAGTGGGATATCCAGACGCGGTGATCAACCCATTTTACGCCGCCGGTTTGCCGGGGACATTTCAGTAAGTCCAAGCTCGCTGGCTGGGTGATCACGCTCTACGATAGCCGGAAAAAGAGAAGACCTCTCAGACGTAAAAGGAACCCACTCT
>NZ_VMQS01000058.1:11443-14633 GCF_007625055.1 Halomonas sp. | reverse complement strand
AGCGCCTTCTTGGAGGCAGGCACCGGGCCATAGCCCATGATAGACGCATCGCAACCAGCTACACCGGTTGACAGCACCCTGGCCATGGGTGTCAGGCCCAACGCCTGGGCACGCTCGTAGCTCATTACCGCCATGGCAGAGGCTCCGACCGAAAGAGCCGATGAGGTGCCAGCGGTGACGGTGCCACTGCGCGGATCAAATACCGGCTTCAGAGCCGCCATGGATTCCAGGGTGCTTTCCGGGCGAATCACTTCGTCGTTTTTCACCAGCACCTTGAAGCCCTTGGCGTCATGCCCTTCCACACCGACGATTTCGTTAGCAAAGTAGCCGTTTTCCATCGCGGCCTGAGCGCGCTGGTGGGAACGCACGCCAAACGTATCCTGATCTTCGCGACTGATGCCGTGCATCTTGCCCAGCAGTTCTGCCGTCAGGCCCATCATCATGGCGGCTTTGGCGGCATGTTTGCTGGCAGCCGGGTTAACATCCACGCCGTGGGTCATGGGCACATGCTCCATGTGCTCAACGCCGCCGATAATAAAGAAGTCTCCCATACCCGCCTTGATGTTCGCCGCTGCAATATGCAGGGCGCTCATGGAGGAGCCACACAGCCGATTGACCGTCTGCGCAGGCACAGAGCGGGGAATGCCGGTCATGATCGCCGCGTTGCGGGCGATGTTCATGGCCTGTTCCAGGGTCTGGTTGACACACCCCCAGATCACATCATCCACTTCCGACGGATCAAGGTTGGGGTTACGGTCAAACAGTGACTGCATAACAGCGGCTGACAGGTTTTCAGCGCGGACATGGCGGAAGGCACCCTGTTTGGCTTTGGCCATGGCGGTACGGGTTGCATCAACCACCACGATATCTCTCGGGTTCAAACTCATTTTCAGTCTCCTCTGTGCGGTGGTTGATCAGGCGTTAGCAGGATAAAAACGTGAATGATCACGCGCCATTTCACGGAGTTTCGGGGTCGGGGCATACAGTGCGCCCAGCTCCTCGGCCAACGCATCCGCCTGGGCAACAAACTCGGCGACACCCATGGCATCGATATAGCGCAGCGCGCCCCCACGGAAAGGCGGGAAACCAATCCCATAGATCAAGGCCATATCCGCCTCTGCGGCAGAATCAACAATGCCATCTTCCAGGCAACGCACCGTTTCAAGGCATAGCGGCACCATCATGCGGGCGATAATATCGTCATCGGAAAACTCCTTGGCTTCCTGGACTACGCTGCTTACCAGCGAATGCGCCTGCTCATCGCTTACCTTGACGGGTTTACCTTTCTTGTCTTCCTCATAAGCGTAAAAACCCTTGGCGTTTTTCTGCCCCAGGCGCTCATTGTCAAACATCACCTGAATGGCCGTTTTGGTCTCACGCGCCATTCGATCCGGGAACCCCTCGGCCATCACTTCATTGGCATGCACGGCGGTATCCAGCCCGACCACATCCAACAGGTAGGCAGGCCCCATCGGCCAGCCGAATTTTTCCATGACCTTATCGACTCGTTTGAAATCAGCGCCCTGCTCCATCAGGAAACTGAAACCGCCAAAGTAGGGAAACAGCACCCGGTTAACCAGAAAGCCCGGGCAATCGTTGACCACAATCGGCGTCTTGCCCATGGCCCGAGCATAGGCAACGGTCGCGGCAACGGCGGCGTCCGAGGTCTTTTCACCGCGGATGACTTCCACCAGCGGCATGCGGTGTACCGGGTTAAAAAAGTGCATGCCGCAGAAATTTTCCGGGCGCTTAAGGTTTTTCGCCAGGCGGTTAATCGAGATCGTTGACGTGTTGGAGGTCAGGATGGTGCTGTCGCTGACCTTGTCTTCTACCTCGGTCAGCACAGCGTCTTTCACCTTGGGGTTTTCAACCACGGCTTCGACCACCAGATCAACGTTGCCAAAATCACCATAGGACAGCGTGGGGCGAATATTGGAAAGCCGGGTGGCCATCTGCTCAACGCTGAGTTTGTTGCGGTCGACCTGCTTGGCAAACAGCTTGCGCGCTTCCTTCAGGCCCAGCTCAATGGCATCGTCCTTGATATCCTTCATCAGGATGGGAGTGCCCTTGGAAGCACTTTGATAGGCAATACCGCCCCCCATGATGCCGGCGCCCAGCACGGCCGTCTGTTTAACCGGTTGAGACTGCTTTTCGTAGCCGCTGCCTTTCTTCTTGACCAACTGGTCATTCATGAACAGACCAACAAGATTAAAGGCTACATCCGTCAGGGCCATGCGCGCAAAGGTGCTGGCTTCAATGTGTTGAGCTCGCTCCCGCGCTTCTCCGGCACCTTTCTGGATCACCTTGATGGCTTCAATCGGCGCCGGATAATGCGGCCCTGCCTTACCTGCTACATAACCCTTGGCCGTTTCAAACACCATCATCTGTTCAATGGCGTTGAGCTTCAGCGCTGATTTTTTTTCACTACGACGCGCTTCTATATCCAGTTCACCGGCATTGGCGCGGTGCAGAATATCCGCAGCTGCAGCCAGCAGATCATCCTCTGGCACTACCGCATCAACGGCACCGACTTTCAAGGCGGCATCAGCCCGGTTTTCCGTTCCTCCGGCGATCCATTCAATGGCATTATCGGCACCGATCAGACGAGGCAGGCGCACACAGCCACCCCAGCCGGGAATAATCCCCAGCTTGGTCTCCGGCAGACCGATCTTGGCTTTTTCGCTCATCACGCGAAAATCGGTGGTCAGCAGTACTTCACAGCCACCCCCCAAGGCTAATCCATTGATGGCCGTCACCGTCGGAAAAGGCAGATCTTCGATGGCATTAAAAATCTCATGTACCTTGAGGTTCATCTCGACCAGGTATTCCTGGCCTTTATCAAAAAGCTGATGAAACTCGGTAATATCCGCACCGACAATAAATGCCTCTTTCCCGCTGGCGATAATCAGGCCATTCAGCCCATGCTCGGCACTCAGGGCCTGAACCGCCTCACCCAGCTCCTTGACAACAGCACTGGAAAGCGTGTTGACAGATTCACCCTGCAGGTCAAAAGTGAGGGTTGCGATATCATCATCGCTGCGCACCATCGAAATGGCATTACCTTGATAGATCATCCGCCTTACTCCGTTGAACTGGTGTCAGAAATAAATTCATACGACCGTTTGATTGCCTTAGCTTGGTCGAGATTATTTCAGACGTCAAGCCTTGAATGATGTCTGTTTAGGGTCTG
>NZ_VMQS01000058.1:0-11343 GCF_007625055.1 Halomonas sp. | reverse complement strand
CTTGGTCGAGATTATTTCAGACGTCAAGCCTTGAATGATGTCTGTTTAGGGTCTGTTGACGCTTGAAACCAGGACTTGCATTCAACTCATTGCCTATCGACACTTGTTAGTGAACATGGGTATTAACCATAGCCACCTTCTGCAGGTTGATTTATGCCGTCTACTATTGGCTTTCGCATTGCCCGGCTCCCACATTTGTGGCGCTCGATCATTGATCGCCGCCTGGCGCCACTGGGCCTTACCCAGACCCGCTGGGTCACCCTGTACCATCTATGGCGCATGGGTAATGGACAAACTCAATGTGAGCTTGCCCGCAATATCGGCGTTGAAGCACCCTCGCTGGTACGCACTCTGAGTCAGCTGGAATCCCAGGGACTGATCACACGCCGGGCCTGTGGCAATGACCGGCGGGCCAAACGTATCTATCTGACCGATGAAGCATTACCCCTGCTTGAAGAGATAGATGCGATCGCATCAAAAGCGCGTCAGGAAATGCTTGCAGGATTAAGTGACCAGCAAATACAGCAACTTGAGGACTGGCTTGCGCATATCGAGAGCAACGGTCTGGCGATTCAGGCCCGGGATCAGGAAGCAGAAACGTCATCTGTATCCTGATTCAGGACAGCCGCAGTGGGCTGTTTTTTCGGACGATCGGCGTGACCTTTCAGGCAATCACGTAGTGTGACAAAGTCTTCGATATAGCTCGAGAAGCGCTCGGCATTCTGCGACTCCCACCACCAGAGAGTCAGTGATGATTCGCTGGACTCCAGAACCAGAGCATCCTGAGGCAAGCGTTCAAGCAAGGCCTTGAGGACGCTATCTGCCGGTTCCGGCCAGGCGCGCAACGGCGCTATTCGCCAACGCCATCCTGCATGATACGGCGTCAGGGAGTCACTGGCATCGCTATCGCGAACAAGCAGAAAGTCAGGACCGGGAGCTTGTTGTGGGTAACGCCATTGGTAGCCCGGCATTACCTGCTTGACGTAGTGCAGTGGCGGCACCGCCATTTTCACCTCAACGCCTTGCTTGCGCACACTGCTGCGCAGCGACGCCTGCCGCTGCTGACGCGGGCTGGGCTTCAACCACATCACCGGTGCCATAACAAACATCACTACGATCACGATCAGGAACCATTCCATTACTTGCCTCTCTGGGTATAAGGATGAGGGCATGGGTAACTTGCCCACCAACCCGACCGATCATCAAAATAATGATTCAGGTCGTTGTTACTTAACAAATAGCCGCCTAAAGTAGGGAGTACACACATTATTTTTCTCAACTGACTGTCTACATTTGAGGAGCACTCATGAGCTATCATCATATTCTGGTCGCGGTTGATTTGACCAAGGATTCCCATAAGGTCCTTGAACGCGCCGTAGCGATTGCCGAGCGTAACAATGGCGCCAAGATCTCCATCATGCATACTCTGGAACCCTTGGGGTTTGCCTATGGTGGTGATATTCCGATGGATCTCACCAGCATTCAGGACCAGTTGGATGACCACGCCAAAAAGCGTCTGGCAGAAATCGCCGAGACGCATGTTCCCAGTGAAGACCAACACGTGCTGGTGGGCATGCCAGATACAGAAATTCATCGTTTTGCACAGGAAAACGACGTGGATCTGATTGTTGTTGGTTCCCATGGTCGTCATGGCTTCGCGCTGCTGCTTGGCTCTACATCAACCGGGGTTCTGCACGGCGCTCAATGCGATGTGCTCGCTGTTCGCGTCGGCCAGAAAGGCGAAGAAAGCGCCGAGTGACCCCATTCTCAACGTATTCTGGCGAGTCTGACAAGGCACCCACGAAGGTGCCTTGGTGTTCTTACTGAGCTGACTAGTTACTGATCGCCAGCCGCCATGGCTTCCAGCTCCATCCAGCGCTCCATGGCAGTTTCAAGCGACTGTTGAACGTTTTCCAACGCGTTGAGCCTGGCGGTAACAACACTGGCCTCCTGCTGGTAAAACGCTGGATCCCCCACTTCCTGCTCCAGGGCTTCCACTTCTCCTTCAAGACGCTCGATATCGGCGGGCAATCCATCCAGTTCACGCTGTAACTTATAGGAAAGCTTGACGGCTTTACGCGCAGGCTCAACAGTTGATTTTTCCAGGGCTTTCTTTACTGGCGCGCTGGTTGGCTCAGTGTGTTGACGAGCCGCACCGTCCCAAGGCGCCGGAGGCAGTTTTCCCCCCTGACGAATCCAGTCGCTGTAACCACCCACATACTCACGCACGCAGCCCTGGCCTTCAAACGCCAACATACTGGTGACCACATTATCCATGAAGGTACGATCGTGAGAAACCAGTAACAGGGTACCGTCGAAATCCAGTAGCAGCTCTTCAAGCAGCTCCAGGGTTTCCATATCCAGGTCGTTGGTCGGCTCATCAAGCACCAGAACATTGGCAGGCTGGGTAAACAGCTTGGCCAACAGAAGACGATTGGATTCACCCCCGGATAGCGCCTTGACGGGCTGACGCACTCGGTCAGGCGTAAACAGGAAGTCCTGCAGATAACTCATGACATGGCGATCCTTGCCCCCTACGCTGACGCGGTCGCTACCTTGAGCCACATTATCATAAACGGTTTTGTCCAGCTCCAACCCGGCACGTAACTGGTCAAAATAAGCTACCTGCAGGTTGGTCCCCAGCTGTACGCTGCCTTCTGTGGGGGTCAGCTCGCCCAGCAGGACTTTCAGCAAGGTTGTCTTACCGGCGCCGTTACGGCCCAGAAAACCAATCCGGTCACCGCGCATGACCTCCAGATTGACATCGCGCAGGATGACCTCATCACCAAAACGCTGCGTCACGCCTTTCAGCTTGACGACCCGCTTACCGGTGCGCTCGCCGCTATCCACCGACAGGTTGGCTGTGCCCTGTCGCTCACGACGCTGGCTACGCTCCAGGCGCATCTGTTCCAGCTCGCGCACACGACCTTCATTGCGGGTTCGACGTGCCTTGACACCTTGACGAATCCAGGCTTCCTCCTGGGCAAGCTTTTTATCAAAAAGCGCATGTTCGCGTGCTTCGACTTCCAGTTCGTGCTGTTTGCGCTCCTGATACTCAGCGTATTTTCCGGGGTAGCGGCCCAGCTTGCCACGATCCAGTTCAAGAATATGGGTAGCCAGCTTGGACAGGAAGGCACGGTCGTGGGTAATCAGCAGCACAGCGCCATTAAATGCCAGCAGCTGCTCTTCCAGCCAGGCAATGGTGTCGAGATCCAGATGGTTGGTAGGCTCGTCCAGCAACAGCAGGTCAGGCTCGGCCACCAGGGCCCGTGCCAGCGCAACGCGCCGCCGCCAACCGCCGGAAAGGGCACTCATTTCTGCTTCAGGGGGCAACCCAAGACGAGTAAGCACCACATCAATACGCTGATGAAACGACCAGCCATCAATCGCCTCGATCCGGGTTTGCAACACCGCCATGCGGTTCATGTCAGGGTCAGGGTCGTTGATCAGATGGTGATACTCGGAAAGCAAGTCGCCGGCTTCAGGCAGCCCCTGGGCGACCATATCAAAGATGGTCATACCGGAAGACTCCGGCAACTCCTGAGACAGAACACCAATTTTCAGCCCAGGCGCGCGCCAGATGGTGCCATCATCGGGTTTGATGTCGCCCGCCACCAGCTTTAACAACGTTGATTTACCGGTGCCGTTGCGCCCGACCAGCGCCAGCCGTTCGCCCTTTTCGACCGTCAGGTCAGCGTGGTCAAGCAATACTTGGGTGCCGTAGGCGAGTTGCAGCTGTTCGAGTCGTAACAAGGTCACTCAGTGTTCTCCATCATCATGAAACGCATAAAATAATCTCTATAGTGTAACCCAAGCAGGCTGGATAATGTTTACCTTACAGACGACTCGTGGCCGCTTCCCTGGCAAGGTAGAATGCCTGTTTAGAATTTGCTGTGCCTATTTGCCTCAAGGAGCCTTGCGTGACGACTTTGCGTGACAATGCGCCACTTCCCGACACTTTGCGCTTTCAATCACCTGCGCCGCTGGTGGACATTGGCGCGAACCTGACCCATGAAAGCTTTCAGCGTGACCTTCCAGAGGTTATTGAGCGGGCACATGCTGCCAATGTAACTACCCTGATAGTGACCGGCACGGATCTTCTTCATGCCCGCCAGGCGGTTCATCTCAGCGAGCAGTACAGCGGTGTCTTTGCCACGGCGGGCATACACCCCCACGACGCCAGTCAGTGGACAGACGCTCTCGGCCTGCAAATGGCTGAACTGCACCAGCATCCGGGTGTTGTGGCGGTAGGCGAATGCGGGCTTGATTTCAACCGCAACTTCTCAACTCCACAGCAGCAGGAGCATGCCTTCGAAGCTCAGCTGACCCTTGCCGCCAGCAGTGGCTTGCCCCTTTTCTTGCATGAGCGCGATGCAGGCCCGCGCATGCGCGATATGCTGCAGCACTGGCGCGGAGATATCAGCGATGCCGTTGTTCATTGCTTTACTGCCGATAAAGATACCCTATACGGCTATCTGGACCTAGACTTGCACATAGGACTAACCGGCTGGATTTGCGACGAGCGACGCGGTCAACACCTGCAGCCACTGATCAAGGATATCCCTCTTGATCGGCTTATGGTAGAAACCGACTGCCCGTATCTTTTACCGCGCAATTTACCGGCCAAGTTGAAGGGGCGCCGCCATGAACCTGCACTGCTGCCGTGGATAGTGCGTGAAATTGCCCATTGGCATGGTGTCAGTGAGGCCAGTCTTGCGACCGCCAGCAGCGCGACAGCGCAGCGCTTTTTCAGATTGCCCTCGCTTGTCAAACAGTCAGCCGCTGCAAAGCACCCCTAACCTGAAAGGAACCCTGATGAGTGAATTACCCGGCTTTATTGCGATTGAAACAGGCGACGAGGAAGGTTTGCCACTTTCGGTTGCCTGGTCCCTGCCGGATGGGCGTATCAAGCACACCCTGATCCAGCCAGACGACAGCTGGATTGCAGAATCCGACCATGTCACCAACGAATATAGCGCAGAGGAACTGGAGAGCTTTGGCGTCAGCCCGCTGGATGTTATTCGCGAGCTGGAAACCGACTATTTCAACGAAACGCTCTATACCAGTGGCAGCGGCGAAGATGAGCTTGCCCTGGCGCGCCTGTTCGACACCTATGGCATTGATCCTTTCGTTGAACTTGCCCCTGCAGAAAGCCTCTACCCGAACCTGCATGGCGCAGAATGGCAGCATCAACGACGCCAAGTATTTGATCAGCTGGGACTTGAACCCATGCGCCCTGAAGATGAAGTCAGCGCCATGCTGGCGTTACATCAACGACTGACCGGTGATGACACTGATTGATCCAGCAACGCCTGCCCGGCCCTGCATGCCTGATCCAGCGTAGTTTTCTTCTGATAATAATCCTGCAAGGTCACTTGAAAGGCCGCCGCACGACGTGGCAAGCCTTCATCCCGATAGCGCTGAGCCCGTGATAACACCTTGTCAGTAAAATTCTTGCGATCTACTTCTACCTCGCCCCCAAGATTGTCCACGCTGACATGAAAGGGGCGCTCGCTGGCCTCACAGAACAGTGATTCAAGTGCCTGTGGAGCAAGCTCGGCAGCCTCGAAGGCATTTTGCTGCTGGGCATCACGGCCATCGGGCAGGTACCAGTAGCCGTAATCCTCAAGTTGTCTTCGCCGCTCTCCGGCGATGCACCAGTGGCTGATTTCATGCAATGCGCTGGCATAGAAACCATGGGCGAAAATCACCTGATGGTAGTCAGCATCGCCGCTGGCCGGCTGATATAAAGGTTCATCGCCCCCTGGCGTCAGCCGTGTGCGATATCGCTCGGCAAACACACCATCAAACAGGGTAATAACATCGTCAAGCGTCCAGCGGGTTTCGTCATGCATGGTTTTGTCCGATTGAATATTGATAACCAAAAATGGCACATAATGATTATAAAGCCCGACCCCATGGGTCGTCATGTGGTGTGATCAGATGACAGCAATAGCTGCTAGAATCATGCTTTTAAACAAAAACATCCTCCATCATGGAAGTCCACCTTGGAAAGCCTGAGCAAACAAGTCAGAACCCTTTATTGGCCGGAGACCCGATTGCTGGTGCGCTTGGCACTACCGATTTGCGGTGCTCAACTGGCACAGGCCGGCATGAGCGTGGTCGACGTTATGATGACCGGACGCCAAAGTCCGACGGCATTGGCTGCCGTCTCCGTCGGTTCAAGCCTGTGGATGCCATTGATGCTGTTCATGACCGGCACCTTGATGGGGTTAACACCGATTGTCGCTCATATGCTGGGCGGTAAACGCCATGCAGGCATTAGACCTGCCGTGCATCAGGCATTATGGATTGCCCTTCTGTTGGGCGCAGTTTCAGCGGGCTTGTTGTGGTTCATGGTGACACCCATCTTTCAGCTCATGGCTGTGCCTGAGCATGTTGCCCGCAGTTCAGTCGCCTATCTGTCAGCGGTGGCTTTCGGAATGCCCGGTATTGCCCTGTTTCAGGCATTACGCGCATTTTCTGATGGCATGAATCATACTCGCCCTGCCCTGTGGATCAGCCTGATAGGGCTAGCTGTCAATATACCGGCTAACTATCTACTGATTTACGGTGGCGGCGGCCTGGTCGAGCTGTTCGGCACTCGGGTGCCCATATCCTTGCAGCAGCTACCTGCACTGGGCGCGCTGGGCTGTGGTATCGCCACCGCCATCTCAATGTGGACAATGGCACTGGCCATGATGCTCTACACCCAACGAGGCCGAGCCTACCGTGATGTCTCCCTTTGGCAACAAATCGCCCTGCCCCAATGGCGTGGCATACGGGAACTGCTGGTGGTTGGTGTCCCCATCGGGGTAGCAATTTTTGTTGAAGTCACCCTGTTCACCCTGATCGCCCTGCTGATTGCCAGCCTGGGTGAAATCACGGTAGCCGCTCACCAGATCGCCCTGAGCTTCACTTCCATACTGTTCATGCTTCCCATGTCACTAAGCATGGCGCTCACCGTGAGGGTGGGCAATACCCTGGGTCAACAACGCCCGGAACGTGCCCGTCAGGTTGCCTGGAACGGCATTGCCATCAGTCTGCTAACAGCGGCGATCAACAGTACTCTTCTCTGGCTGACAGGTCGCTGGGTCATCTCCCTTTATACGCCGGACCCGGACGTCCAGGCACTTGCTGCGTCTCTGCTGGCCCTGGCTGTCTTTTTTCAGGTGTCTGATTCATTACAGGCAAACCTGGCAGGGGCTCTTCGCGGCTATAAAGATACCCGGGTCGTCATGCTGATTACCGTTGTGTCCTATTGGAGTGTTGGCCTGGGCGGCGGCCACTGGTTGGGTCGTCAAGGTTTTGGCGAGATTGCCGCGCTTGGGGTGCACGGTTATTGGATCGGTTTGATTGCAGGCCTTAGTACCGCCGCACTATTATTAGCCTGGCGATTATATGTGATTAGCCAACCGGAGTAGCTGCGATGTCGTTTGTTTCCGAGTGTGTACCCGGATTACGTCATGTTTTGAATGCCGCATTATGGGCATTCCCTTTGATAGTATTACAAGGTTGTGGCAATGGTGACAATGATTACTGGCAGCAGTATCACCAACAACTGGGTGATGCGGTCAATAGTGCGTCAATTGAAAACACGCAACCTGACAATATTCCCTCATTCCCTGAAACGCAGGATCTGGTTTTCGAAATCAAAGAAATGCGCGAAGGCATGCTCAATATCTATGCACTGCGTGGATGCCAGATTACCTCGCTTATTGCTGCACGTAACAACCAACTGGGCAAGGTTGCGCCGCCCAGCCAGCAATGGTTATACGAACGCGAGCTCTGGCAACAGTTAAGCAACTGCTGGAACACTGATACGCCCGAGCAACTCTCCGAAGAGGATCAAGAACGCTTACGCGACATGACCCTGAACAAGACGGCACAGCTTCCCTATGTCAGTTGGAATGCCATTTTCGAGTCATCAGAATGGCAAAAAAGCTTTTCCCGGGCGAGCCAGCCTCTCGAGAGCACAACGCTGGAAGATATCAGTGCAGAGCTGGAAGCACTGGATTATTTGCAGCGCATGACAATGCATCAGTTTGATCGCCAGTGGGAACAGGACTCAAGCCGTTTGGAAAACCACCTTAAGGAGTTAAATGGGCGTCCACTCAGCGCAGAGATACTGCGCGCTTTACTGCTCGCCTCACAGCGGCTTGATGAAGCCAGCCTGATGC
Organism: Halomonas sp.; assembly: GCF_007625055.1. GTDB lineage: Bacteria > Pseudomonadota > Gammaproteobacteria > Pseudomonadales > Halomonadaceae > Vreelandella. The sequence continues at coordinate 3,163 of NZ_VMQS01000058.1, read as the reverse complement.
TCGAACAGGCCGATGCCGAGTGCCTTCCTGATTGGGACATGGCGTACGTGCAACAGCTGGAAAATGTTGCGGATACCTGGCTAGAAGCCATCAATCAACTCGTCGACAGCCATCCCATCGAGCCGCCTGAAGCATGGCAAGACTATCAACAGAATTGGCTTTCGCTAACAAACGATGAGGCGCCATGGCATGTTTTTAATAGCGCCTTGAACCGTCACCAGGCTATTCGAAGCCAGTTCACTGCTTGCTCAGGCTAACTGTAAGAAAGCGCTGAACGAATACTCGGCTATAAAAAATCATCCAACAGGCTTAACCTTCGGCCTGAGCTGTGCTATTGGTGAAGTGTACGGCAGGCATGAATTTCTGCTTTGCCATCGTCGAAACCACGCAGCACCAGGAGGGACACCATGGGCGCCACCTTGTCACCCCGTTCTGCCCAGGTTATCGACCTGGAAACCGCACGTCAGCGGCATGAAGCGCAAAAATCCCTGGTACGCCTCTCGCCGGAGCTTGATGGGCTGGAAATGGTCTACCAGCTTGATGCCGACCCTGACAGTTATTACAGCATGCCTGTGCTTGCCTGGGGGCTACGAGAAGATGGCCAGGTGGTGGGGCTGATTCCGTGGATGGAAAAACTGACCCCTTGTCACCTGCTCAATGACAGGGAACAGGGCTGTTTTATTGGTTATCGTGATCCAGAAACAGATGAAATATTTTCTGACCCTCCCGACCACAAGTGGCATGAACTCTCTGCGTCCGCTGAGTATTTTGATTACGAAGCTTCCCGGGAACTTACCCTTATCCAGCAGATCCCGGACCACCAAGGCACCCATGCCCTGTGCATGGAGGCTCATCATCAACCCTGGCAGATGAAGCTTGTCTACGGCTGGAACCTATACAGCGATGGCAGCACTGATGCCCTGGTGGCTGATGAGAATAAAGCCACAATGATACCCATACTGCTGAAAGATACCTGTCTGTACAGTACGCGTTCGCGTCATCCCAAGGTGTACTTTTTTCAGCGCCATATCGCCAACCAGATCCTTGAAGAAGACCCGGATACGTTGGAAAGTCTTGCGCTTATGGTAGTGCCACCTGCGCATTGAAATGCGTTTTTTGCAGCAAAGGGAAGCAATTAAAACCTGCTTCCCTCATACACGTTTCCCCTGCTCTGAAAGCGATTAGGGCCTGTTAACGTTTCATCGCGAACCGCGTTGCTGCGCCAAAGGGCGTCAGGCAAGGCGCGACACGACGGCAATGGTGGTGCCCTTACCGAGTGGCGCAACGCCGCATGGCGTTCTTTGGCGCGCAACCCGAAGGGACAGGGCCCTTTTGGCACAGCCCTGCGTTGTTCGTCGCTGATTGGGAGCCACCCAACCACGCTCCTCACGCCTTGTTCTGCACCAAAAGGGCCTCTGTCGCGGCCGTGAGGAAACGTCAACAGGCCCTAATCACAAACCCGTATATAGTAATAAAACTCATCGTCAACGGCTTCTTGAGTCACTAATTCGTGGCTCAGAAACTGACAGAACTTGGGTACGTCACGCGTGGTAGCCGGATCTGTCGCAATGACTTGTACTACCTGCCCTGGCTGTAACTCAGCCACCTTATTATGAAGCATCATGATCGGCTCTGGACAAAATAGCCCACGGGTGTCCAATTGTTCATCAAAGTCAGGTAAAGTTTCACTCATTCAGATTCTCGATTCAGGAAATGTAAGGTATGATCAAAATTATCATTGAACGACGTATTATGCCTGGTTTGGAAGAAGATTATGAACAAGCAGCGCGAGAAGCAATGCGTGTTTCACTGGGCGCCAGAGGTTTTGTCGGCGGAGAGACACTGGTTGAAATGGGTCACACTGACAGACGCCTGATGATAACCAAATGGCGTGATTTGCGCGCCTGGAAAGAATGGTATACCAGTGAAGCCCGATCCAACGCGATGCAACGCATTCTGCCTCTACTTACCGAGGAAGAAACCATTCGCATCTATGAACCCAGCTTCTGATCTATTGTATGCGGATATGCACCGTCACCTCTTCCCTGTCATGGTAGAGGTGACGGCAGCGCAACGTGTATTTCACGCCGGCTGCCTGCAAAATGTTGTCTAGATCTGACAGGCACTTGGTAACTTCTTCCCAGCGCTTTTTCATCGGTAATTTCAAATTGAATACTGCTTCCCTGCACCAGCGCCCGGCCAGCCAGCGCTCCATCATGGCGATGACCCTTGATGGTTTATCAACAATATCGCAGACCAGCCAGTCCAGACGATAAGGTGGCTCCCAGGTAAACCCATCTTCTTTCAGGTGCTCAACCTGCCCTGATGCCATCAGGTCAGCCGCCATTGGCCCGTTATCAATCGCGTAGACATACATACCCTTTTGAACTAACTGCCACGTCCAACCACCCGGTGCCGCTCCCAGGTCCGCCGCCGTCAGATGCCCTTCCAGGCGCTCTTCCCACTGCGATCGAGGAATGAACTCATGCCAGGCCTCTTCCAGTTTTAATGTCGAACGACTTGGCGCCCGGGAAGGCACACGTAATCTGCGAATGCCATTCGGCAGATCACTACGGTTGCCTGGAAATGACAGACATACTTGAAGTGAGGCGCCGCTGACCCAAAACAGGTGTAGCCTTCTCCCGCCCGCCTTACGTCGCAAGGCACCTCTTTTTTTCAGTAGACTTTCCAACGGCCGCGACAATGCCTTAATCAAACGGCCAAGCGCTTTACCTTCATTGGTATCTGGCGTTTCATGCCAGATGTCTTCAAAGCTCCAACCTGCGGCGATCACCTGAGCCACCAAGGAGGTCAGACGGTCTTCTCGCCCAACGTTCAGCAGCGGCAATGCTATCAGCGTCTGGCGAGCAAAAATCAGCAAGTCAAAATGAACAAGACGATGAAGCTCATTGATAGGCTCATTATCCAGGCGGGTGACACTGGCCCAGCCTTCGCCACGCTCACCTTCACAGCAAACGCCATGTCGTTGGGCATGATGCAGCAACTCTGCCAATGCATCCCTTTCAAAACCAGGTCGACAATAAACCAGCCAGGTTGCCGGAAAAATCTGGGGCACTTGTGTCACCTTTTAAAAGTGAATCGTGAATGGTTAACACAAAAAACCCCGAACAGGTACCTGTCCGGGGTTTTTCTTAATAAGTGC
>NZ_VMQS01000002.1:97355-123551 GCF_007625055.1 Halomonas sp. | reverse complement strand
CTTCGCAATGTGCATCGCCGTTCACTGGCACTTAGCACACAGAAAAAGTACTTTATTATCAATTTCCAAGGTGACATGACGATCATGACGTGTTTTCCATTTCCATCCAGAAGGCAGTCAATGGATCTATCGCCTGGACGGGTATCGCCTACCAAAGCACTCTTCCTTGCCTGGTTTGTTCTGGCGCTGGTGAGTATCGAGGCCAGCTGGGCTCAGCCATCACCGCCGCCTGTCATTGCCGGCAGGGTCACATTGACTGACTGGTCAGACCCGATCAAGGCGCTGGGCACCCTGGACGCTGACGAGAGTATTACCCTGTCGGCGACAGTGACCGATACCATTTCGCAGATCAATTTCAGCGACGGCGAACTGGTAGAAGCCGGGCAGCTGTTGATTCAGCTGGACGATGGCGAAGAACGTGCCCAGCTCAGGGCGGCCAGAGCCCTTCAGGATGAGCGTCGCAACGCCCTTGATCGCGTTACTCAGCTGCAGGAACGTAACCTGTCTGCCCGCGCCAACGTTGAAGATAATCAGGCGCGTTTGCGTCAGGCGACCGCTGAAGCGGATGCCCTGGAAGCACGCTTGACCAACTACCGGTTGACCGCTCCCTTTGACGGACGCGTCGGTTTCAGGGACATCAGCCTGGGCGCCTTGGTCACCCCCGGCATGTCGCTGGTCACTCTGGATAAGCTCGATACCATGCAGCTCGATTTCAACCTGCCTGAGGTTTACCTGGGACAACTGGAAACCGGTTTATCACTCACGGCCACCAGCGCCGCTTATCCTGAAGACGCGTTCAAAGGTGAAGTGGCCACCATCGGCACTCGGGTTGACCCGGTTTCACGCAGTGTGACGGTTCGCGCCGAAGTGGATAATCCTTCTCTGCATTTACGCCCCGGCATGCTGATGCAGGTCACCCTGGCCCCTACTGCACGGGAAGCCCTGGTGGTTCCTGAATCCGCCATTGTCCCGGAGGGTCAGAACCATTTTGTCTGGCAGATGGATGAAGACGATAACAACCGGATCAGTTGGCAGGCAGTGGAGATCGGCTCGCGGCGTGAAGGTGAAGTCGAGATTATCAGCGGCCTGGACGACGGTGATCTGGTCGTGGCCCATGGCACAGAGCGGGTTCGCGAAGGTCAGCAGCCTGAGCTTCTGGGCATCATGGATGACAGCACCAGCATTGCTGAACTGCTGCGTGGCGAGGCGTCGCGCTGATGGTTATTTCTGACATTTCTGTCCAGCGGCCAGTATTGGCCACCGTACTGGCGGCGCTGATTGTCGCCTTTGGCCTGCTTGCCCTGGAGCGCCTGCCGCTGCAGGAATATCCGTCTATTGATCCGCCAGTGGTGGGCATTGATACCCGCTACCCCGGCGCCTCGGCCAGTATTGTGGAAACCCGCATCACTCAATTGCTGGAAGACCGTATTTCCGGGGTGGAAGGCATCGAGGTCATATCCTCGAGCAGCGAGGACGGCCGCTCAAGTATTAACGTTGAATTCAGCCTTGATATGGATATCGACGCTGCTGCCAATGACATCCGCGACAGGATTTCCGGTTCCCTGGATAACCTTCCTGAAGAAGCCGACCCACCGGAGGTACAAAAGGCTGATTCAAGCTCTGATGTCGTGCTGTGGATGAGCCTCTCGGGTGAAAACTACAGCATGGCGGAGCTGACCGATTACGCCGACCGCTATCTGGTGGACAGCCTGTCAGTTCTCCCCGGGGTCTCCCAGGTACGCGTGGGTGGAGGACGGGAATATGCCATGCGCGTCTGGCTGGATGCTGATGCCCTGGCGGCTCGCCAGCTCACCGTAGGCGATGTGGAACAGGTGCTGCGTGACGAAAACGTTGAGCTACCCGGCGGTGCAGTGGAATCCCAGGAACGTCAGTTTATTGTCCGACTGCCGCGCAATTTCAGCACGCCGAAAGATTTTCGCTCTCTGGTGCTGGCAGAAAGTGAAAGCGGCTACCTGATTCGCCTGAATGACGTAGCGCGTGTGGAAATCGGCTCGGTGGAGGAAAGGACTATCTTCCGCGGTAACGGTACGCCGCTGGTTGGCCTTGGGCTCATGAAGCAGTCAACGGCCAATGTGCTGGAAATTTCCCGAGGTGCCCAGGCAGAGATGGAGCGCCTTCAAACCACGCTGCCGGATGACATGTCACTTAGCCTGAATTTCGATGCGTCGGTGTTTGTATCCGGTGCCATCAAGGAAGTGATGATTACCCTTTTTGTGTCCATGGGTCTGGTAGTGATCGTTATCTTTGCCTTTCTGGGCAATATCCGCACCACCTTTATCCCGGCAATCACGGTTCCCATTGCGTTGATAGGTACCTTTGCCGCTCTGGCAGTCATGGGGTTCACGATCAACCTGTTGACGCTTCTCGCTCTGGTCCTGGCGATCGGTCTGATTGTTGATGATGCCATTGTAGTGCTGGAAAACATCCACCGACGCATGCAGGAATACGGAGAGACTCCACTGGTTGCCGCTTTTCGCGGTTCGCGTCAGATTGCTTTTGCAGTGGTAGCGACCACTCTGGTATTGATTGCCGTCTTTGTGCCCCTGAGCTTTCTGCAGGGAGATATTGGCCGCCTGTTTTCGGAATTTGCCCTTACCCTGGCGGCTGCCGTGGCGCTATCCAGCGTACTGGCGCTGACCCTGACACCAATGATGGCGTCGAAAATCCTCAGTTCCAATGCCCATGAAGGTCCTGTTGCCAGAGCCACCCACAGGGTTCTGGATGCAGCACGCCGCACCTATCGGCGTATGTTGACGGGCGTATTAACTCTGCGCTGGCTGGTGGTCGTGGCTTTTTTTGCGCTGGTGGGTGCCATGCTATGGCTCAACGAGCAGCTGCCCAATGAATATACCCCTCAGGAGGATCGTGGTAACTTTTTTGTCATCGTTAATGGTCCCCCTGGCGCGACCTACTCCTATATGCTCGATTACATGGATGAAATCGAAGCGCGCATGCTACCCATGCTGGATGATGGCGAGGTCGAACGGGTGCTGGTGCGGGCACCCCGAGGCTGGGGCAATATTGAAAACTTCAACGGCGGTTTTGTCATTGTCAACCTCGCCGATTGGGATGAGCGGCGAAGCGCCTGGCCCATCATGCAGGATGTACGTGAGTCGTTAAGTGATTTACCTGGCGTCAGGGCGTTCCCGGTGATGCGTCAGGGCTTTGGCGGCAGAACAGAAAAGCCGGTCCAGTTTGTGCTCGGTGGCGGCACCTATGAGCAGCTTGCCGAGTGGCGTGACACCCTGATTGAGCATATTGAAGACGACAACCCAAGGCTGAGCGGGCTGGAAAGCGATTTCGAGGAAAGCCAGCCTCAACTCAGGGTGGATATCGACTATACCCGGGCTGCCGCGTTAGGCGTCACTATCACTGAAATAGGCCGTACACTGGAAACCCTGTTGGGTGGGCGCAGCGTCACTCGCTATGTGGATAACGGTCAGGAATATGACGTCATACTTGAAGCGGAGAGCGGTGCCAACCCAAGCCCTCGCTCGCTGGAAAATATCCGGGTGCGCTCAGCGCGTTCCGGGGAGCTTATTCCCCTCGCCAGTCTGGTCACTCTGACCGACTTTGCAGGCCCGAGCAATCTCAACCGCTTTAACCGATTGCGCGCCGTCACCATAGAAGCCGATCTGGTGGATGGCTATCCGCTGGGTGAAGCACTGGAATACCTTGACAATGCGGTCAACGAGATACTGCCTGCCGAGGCTCAGACAGATGTCAAAGGGGCTTCCCGGGATTATCAGGAAGCCAGTGGCGCAACCACCTTCCTGCTTGCCCTGGGGGTACTGGTTGTCTTCCTGGTGCTTGCCGGACAGTTTGAAAGCTTCGTCCATCCTTTTGTCATCATGCTCACAGTGCCACTGGCCATTAGCGGGGCACTGTTTGCCTTATTTATCACGGGACAATCGCTGAATATCTATAGTCAGGTGGGATTGGTCATGCTGATTGGCCTGGCGGCCAAGAATGGCATCCTGATTGTTGAATTCACCAACCAGCTTCGCGATCAGGGCTTCGCGTTCAGAGACGCCTTGATAGATGCTTCCACCACTCGCCTGCGGCCCATTCTGATGACCGCCATCACCACCATGGCCGGCGCTATACCACTGATCATTTCTACCGGCCCAGGCGCCGAGTCCCGCCTGGTGATCGGTACGGTCATTATGGCGGGGGTCGGTGCGGCGACCCTGTTTACCCTCTTTGTGGTGCCGGTTGCCTATGACCTGCTGGCACGCCGCACGGGATCACCCAAGGCCATCAGTCATCAACTGGAGCGAGAACTGGCCAGCTCACAGGAAGGGAATCATTAAAATGCCATAAGCAAAACACCGCCCCACTTTTCAGTGGGGCGGTGTTTTCAGAGGGTCGTAACAGGGTCTAGACTAGCAGTCGCCCAGCCGCTCACCTTCGATGCGCGTCTTCATGGTCATGGCGCCCATGGGCGATTCGGTCACGATATCCACATCGCCCTCGATCTGCTCGCCCATAAAGCGCATTTCACCCTCGATGGTGGCTTCTCCACCATCAGCGCGACAAATCATGCTGTAGGACAAACCGTCGGCGGCCATGGTCTGGTCAAGCAACTCGCAACCTTCTTCTTCTTCAATAAAACCAAATTCAGCACTATCAAGTTCTTCCTGGCTGATGCATTGGCGCTCGGTATTGGTCTGATCAGGAATATCAACGTCTGCGGTCACCTCGGTCACGCTGACAAATTCCCATTCACCCGGTGCCACATCAGGAGATTCCGCCTGAGCCGCCAGGGGGAGTGTCAAAGCCGCTGTGGCCAAAAAGATACGAAAAGACATATTATCCTCACTGTATGAAACGGTTTCAGTGATTCATCGTACCCGATTCCGCATGAGGATGCGCGCCTGGCATCACCGTTGACGATATACTCATGCTCGATTTTATCCCCACTTTTTCAAGGAGCCCTTATGGTCGATGATGCGCTAATCTCGTATGAAATTGACTGCCCTTACTGCGCCACCCCCATGACGCTTCTGATTGATGCCTCTCAAGGCAGCCACACCACCTGGGAAGACTGCCAACGCTGCTGTGCGCCTATCCAACTGGAAGTCACGGTATCTCCGGTTTCCGGAGAGCTAGAACAGATACGCTACGGGCGCGATGACGACGTGCTTTAATCGCGCGGAATTACTGACTCTCAGCTTCCTGAAGCGCCAGACGACGTTTTTTCTCCTTGCGATGCATCAGAAACCAGGCAATCAGCGTCGCCACTGCCACCACCAGAATGATCAGAGTGGCCAGAGCGTTTATTTTCGGTGACACCCCCATGCGTACCGATGAAAACACTACCATCGGCAAGGTATTGGCCCCCGGGCCAGACACAAAGCTGGCAATCACCAGATCATCCAGTGACAGGGTAAACGCCAGCAGCCAGCCCGCAGCGAGGGCGGGTGAAATGACCGGCAGGGTAACGGTAAAGAAGGTTCTTAGCGGTGGCGAGCCCAGATCCATCGCCGCCTCTTCGATCGAACGGTCTATTTCGCGCAGCCGGGCTGCCACGACAACTGCCACATAGGCGCTGCAGAAGGTAGTGTGGGCAATCCAGATAGTCGCCATACCGCGATCCGTCGGCCAGCCAATCAGCTGGGCCATTTGCACAAACAGCAATAACAGCGAAAGCCCGGTGATCACTTCCGGCATGACCAGAGGGGCCGTTACCATGCTGGACAGCGCCGTTTTGCCGCGAAACGTGCCAAACCGCGTCATCACGAACGCAGCGACCGTTCCCAGGCACACCGCCATGCTGGCCGCCAGAAAAGCAATCCTCAGGCTGGTCCACACGGCAGAGAGAATCTGTCTGTCAGCAAACAGCTCGCCATACCATTTGGGTGAAAATCTGGACCAGACAGTTACCAGTTGGGATTCATTGAATGAATACACCACCAGCACTCCCATGGGCAGGTACAGAAAAAGCAATCCAAGCACCAGCATGACGGTGGTGAAGTCAGGGCGTTTGTAGTGCAGCGTCATTTTTCCAACTCCCTGGACTGGTAGCGATGAAACATGACAATGGGAATCAACAGCAACAGCAGCATCACCATCGCCAGGGCTGAGGCAACAGGCCAGTCACGGTTAAGGAAGAACTCTTCCCAGAGCACCTTGCCGATCATCAGCGTATCCGGGCCACCCAAAAGCTCGGGTATCACAAACTCCCCCACCGCAGGAATGAATACCAGCATGGAGCCGGCAATAATACCGCCGGTTGAAAGCGGCAGGGTGATCTTGATGAAGGTGTTGAACTTACGCGACCCCAGGTCTGATGCGGCCTCCAGCAAGGCATTATCCAGCCGGGCAAGGTGGGCATAAAGCGGCAGCACCATAAATGGAAGATAGGCATAGACAATGCCGATAATCACTGCCAGCTGGGTATTCATCATTTGCAGCGGTGTTTCGATGACACCTATCCAAAGCAGGATGTTGTTGATCAGCCCTGTGTTACTCAAGATACCCATCCAGGCATACACCCGAATCAGAAAAGATGTCCAGGAGGGCAACATGACCAGAAGCAGCAGCACCAGCTGCCAACGGGCGGTGGCTCGTGCCATGGCATACGCCATGGGGTAGCCCAGTAGCAGGCACACCAGGGTCGCCACAAAGGCCGTCTTGATCGACCCCCAATAGGCAGCGATGTAAAGTGAATCGCTGAGCAGAAAAAGATAATTGCCAAGGTTGAGAAAAACCTGCAGTGTCTGGTCGGTGTACCCGACCAGGGGGCCGTAAGGGGGGATACTGATCGCCGCGTCGGACAGGCTGATTTTCAACACCAGGGCGAAGGGCATCAGAAAGAAAAGCGTCAACCACACAAGCGGCAGCGCAATGACCATACGACGTCCCAGTTTTAACCGCTTGAACCGGGTTTTGATTGGCTGCATGCTGTCGCCCCCTTTAGCGGTTCAATACAATCGGGCTGTGATCTTCCCAATAGACGTAGACGGTATCTTCCCAGGTAGGACGGTCACCGCGACGCCGGGTATTGGCCATACTGACCTTGATCAACTGCCCCAGACGGGTACGGATGTAATACAGTGAAAAGCCGCCCAGGTAGGCAATATCCTCCACCACGCCCTGCTCCCAGTTGACATCGCCTTCCGGCATCTCGCGGGTCAGCCAAATCTTTTCCGGCCTTAGCGCTGCCCAGACCCGCAGATTATCTGCCTGGGTGGTAATCCCGTGGTCAATATACACAGGCCGCTCCAGTACGGGTGAACTGATCCGGCAATGGTCAGCGGCATCAACGGCAATTTCCCCTTCGAACATATTCACCGTACCGACAAATTCAGCCACCATGCGGCTGGCCGGGCTTTCGTAGATATCCACCGGCGAACCGACCTGCTCTATCCAGCCATCACTCATGATCGCCACACGATCCGCCATGGTCATGGCTTCTTCCTGGTCGTGAGTCACCATGATGCAGGTCACCCCGACCTGCTCGATAATTTCTACCACCTCCAGCTGCATTTCAGTACGCAGCTTTTTATCCAGCGCCCCCATGGGTTCATCCAGCAGCAGTAGCTTGGGGCGCTTGGCGAGCGAACGCGCCAATGCCACCCGCTGGCGCTGGCCGCCAGAAAGCTGGTGGGGTTTGCGCTTGGCAAGGCGCTGCATATGGACCAGCTTGAGCATGTTCGCTACCCGCTCATCCACTTCCTCTTTGGGCAAACGGTCCTGCTTAAGGCCGAAAGCAATATTCTGAGCAACGCTGAGATGCGGGAATAATGCATAGGACTGAAACATCATATTGATCGGGCGTTTATGCGGTGGCATCTGGGTAATGTCCGTGCCATCAAGCACGATACGACCTTCACTGGGGGCTTCAAATCCGGCCAGCATGCGCAGCAGTGTCGATTTTCCCGACCCGGAGCCGCCCAGCAAGGCAAAGATCTCACCGCGCTTGACCTGAAGGTTGACATCGTCCACCGCTACGGCATCATCAAAGCGCTTGGTCAGCCGGTTTACCCTAAGAACGATATCTTCACGAAAGCGCGGCACTTTACCCGGAGCACGCTGGACGGCTGGAGCCCTGTGCGGCAGCCCCACACTTTCATCCTGCAAGGGTGTTGTGGCCATGCCTGTTTCCTCGATCAAGCCCTCCAGGCCGAGCCTGAATGGCACTCAAACTGAAAGCGGGCTTTGCAGCCCGCTACTTTCAACATCAGGACCCGAGTCATATCACCCGAGGCGCAAGACGGGTTAACGACCGGATTTCACCCGGTTCCAGATACGCGTACGTGCGCGCTGGACGTCCTGTGGTTTTTCAGCAATGACGTAAAGGTTTTCCATCACCTCATCGCTGGGGTAAATCGCACGGTCATTGAGAATGTCTTCCGGAAGGAATTCATCCGCTGCCGCATTGGGGTTGGCATAACGGACATATTCGGTAATTTCAGCGGCAATTTCTGGCTCGAGAATGAAGTTGATAAAGGCGTGAGCATTGTCAGGGTTGGGCGCATCCGCGGGCACCGCCATCATGTCGAACCATAATTCAGCGCCTTCCTTGGGGATGGAATAGGCAATGGTAAAGTCACGCCCGGCCTCTTCGGCGCGATCCGCCGCCTGGAACACATCACCGGAATAACCGGCAGCCACGCAGATATCGCCATTCGCCAGGTCAGATACATAACGGGAGGAATGGAAGTAGGTCATGTTGTCACGCACGGAAGCCACCAGATCACCCGCTGCCTGCAGGTCATCCATGTCATTGCTGTGCGGATCCAGCCCCAGGTAGGCCAGTGCTGGCGTCAACATTTCAGAGCCGGAATCCAGCATCGACAGCCCGCAGCCCGCTTCGGCCAGCTGAGCGGTGATATCGGCATCGAACAAGAGCGCCCAGCTGTCCAGCGGCGCCTCTTCACCAAGAATCTCGGTCACCCTGTCGTGGTTATAGCCAATCCCGTTGGTGCCCCACATGTATGGCACCGAGTAGCGGCTGCCTTCATCGACTACATCGAGATTCTGTAAGAGCTGTCGATCCAGGTTGTCGAGATTGGGCAACTTGTCGTGATCCAGCTCCTGATAGACGCCTGCCTTGATCTGACGGGTCAGAAAATAGGTCGAGGGAACCACAACGTCATAGCCTGAGCGCCCTGACAGAAGAGCAGCATCCAGCACTTCGTTACTGTCAAACACGTCGTAGACAACGTCGATCCCGGTCTGCTCGGTAAATTTATCCAATGTTTCCGGGGCTATGTAGTCTGACCAGTTATATACCCGTACCTCATTGGCCTGGGCGGTGGTAGCCGCTGTGGCCAGGGTGGCGGCCACAACGGCTGCGGAAAGTTTGTGTAGATTACCCATCAAGACATCTCCTCTTGTGTCTTTGGTGTTCCGTGATGACCGGCAGATTCTGCGATGCTCTTACCCCTATCGCAAGTTTATGGCCAAAAATTCTTATGCTGGATATATCGAGCAGGCATACTCAACGATTGCCACATGCCGGACAGGCCGGATCACGCGGCACCTGAAAATGGCGCCATTGGCCACTCAGGCCATCAAAGGTAGCCAGGCCCTGATGCGCACGGCCCGCGCCACTTAACAGCTTGAACGCTTCCACCGCCTGAAAGCAGCCGACCAGCCCGACCAGCGGCGCCATTACACCGCTTTCGGCACAGGAGAGTGCTTCATCACCACTCCCGTCATCCGGGTAAAGACAGGCGTAACAAGGGCTATCCGGCAAACGCGGGTCAAAGACCGCCAGTTGGCCGGAAAAACGGATGGCCGCTCCAGACACAAGCGGCACACCAGCACTCAGACAGGCGGCATTGATCGCATAGCGGCTGGAGAAACGGTCGGTGCAATCCAGCACCACATCGGCAGAGTCCGCCAGCGCCGCCAACTGCTGCCTGTCAGCGTGCTCTTTAAGCGCTACCGCCTGGCAGCCGGGGTTGACCGCCTGGGCACTCTGCGCGGCGGATGCGGCCTTGTTGCGCCCCAGATCCGCCTGCTGGTGGGCAATCTGACGCTGCAGATTGGAAAGCTCTACCACATCTGCATCGACAATCGTCAATTTGCCAACGCCGGCCGCAGCCAGGTAGAGGGCGACGGGAGATCCCAGACCACCGGCGCCGATAATCAGCGCATGGGCATCATTCAGCCGCTGCTGGCCGTCAATATCCACTTCCTGCAGCATGATCTGGCGGCTGTAACGAATCAGGGCCTGGTCATCCATCATCCTGACAACCTCCTCTCAACAGAAAATCAATTCTTGATAGTGCATCAATGCTTATCATCAATTTCCTCAAGCTCGGATAAATGCAGGCTGAAACTTTCCTTGACCTCCTCCATCACCACATAGCTCTTGGATTCCTTCACCCCGGGCAGGGTTAATACCACGTCGCCAAGCAACTGACGGTAAGCGGACATTTCCGGAATACGGCATTTCAGAATGTAGTCAAACTGACCAGACACCAGATGGCACTCCTGAATCTGTGGCAACTGTTCAACAGCGCGTCGAAACTCGTCAAACACCGCCGGTGACTGGGTTTCAAGACTGATTTCGACAAATACCAGCAGATTCGCTTTCAGCGCCTGAGGGTCCAACAAGGCCTGATAACCACGAATAATGCCGGAGCGCTCAAGGCGCTTGACTCGCTCCAGGCAGGGCGTGGTGGAAAGGCCAACTTCAGCGGCCAGGTCAACATAGGAAATGCGTGCATTTTCCTGCAGGCAACGCAGAATGTTGAGATCAATACGGTCCAGCGTTCTGTTTTTTGATTTCATGGCAAGATCCAATAAAGGCATCACGGCGATGTCATTGACCATCCAAGCGTAACCCGTTCCTGGCCTGCCAGGTCACTCAGGCTTTCAACGTTCTTATAGCCGCCGCTAATGAATGACTGCCGCACGGCAGACGCCTGGGCACAGCCATGTTCAAGCAACAGACAGCCGTGCGGATGAAGAAACGCGTGGGCCGAGCTGATCAGATAGTGGAGGTCTGCCAAGCCCTGCCCTGCGGCCACCAGCGCTGATCGCGGCTCAAACCGCACATCCCCCTGCTCCAGGTGAGGGTCGTTGTCTGCTACATAAGGCGGGTTGGCGACAATCAGATCAAAACGGGCACGCACGGGAGCACTGGCCAGTGCCGTGAACCAGTGGCTGCATAAAAAAGTGGCGTTAGTGATACCCAATCGCCGGGCATTAGCCATAGCCAGCTCAACGGCCTCATGGCGGACGTCTACGCCGACCACCTCCCAGCCCGGGCGCTCACTGGCAAAAGCCAGCGCAATGGCGCCGGTGCCGGTACCCATATCCAATAACGCTCCAGGCGCATAAGGCGCGCGCTGCAGGGCGGCTTCCACCAGGGTTTCGGTATCCGGGCGAGGAATCAGGGTATGACGGGAGGTCGTCAGAGGCAGCCCCCAGAACTCACGTTCTCCGGTCAGATAGGCAATAGGCTGGCCGTCTGCTCGGGCAGCGACCAGAGCGGCAAAGCGGGCCCGGGTCCAGGTATCACATGCCTGGTCCCCCCAGGTGTAAAGCCAGGCACGATCACGACCCAGACAGTGGGTCAGCAATACTTCGGCGTCCAGACGAGGCGAAGGGGATCCCGCAATGCTCAGGCGCTGGCACCCCTCAATCAGCAGGGCATCCAGAGTCATTCGCCGCCCTGTAGGGCCGAAAGCTGTTCAGCCTGGTACTCATGAATCAAGGGATCAATCACATCATCGAGCTGCTCACCACTGACCACTTCATTCAACTTGTAAAGCGTCAGGTTAATACGATGATCCGTGATCCGCCCCTGAGGATAGTTGTAGGTACGGATACGTTCACTGCGGTCGCCGGAACCGACCAGTGAACGGCGCTCATCGGCCTGGGATTGGCGCTGTGAGTCCTCGGCGCTCTGCTTGAGCCGCGCCGCCAGCAGTGACATCGCCTTGGCACGGTTCTTGTGCTGGCTACGTTCTTCCTGGCACTCCACCACGACACCGGTAGGCAGGTGGGTAATCCGAATGGCAGAGTCCGTCGTGTTAACGTGCTGCCCACCGGCGCCGCTGGAACGAAAGGTATCCACACGCAAATCGGCTGAATTGATATTGATATCCCCGACATCATCGACTTCCGGCATGACCGCCACCGTACAGGCCGAGGTATGAATTCGCCCCTGGGATTCGGTGGCAGGCACCCGTTGCACCCGGTGCGCGCCAGACTCGAATTTCAGATTGGCATAGACACTGTTGCCTTTGATACGCGAAATAATTTCCTTGTAGCCGCCCATTTCACCGTGGCTGGCGCTGATAACCTCGACCTTCCAGCCGCGTTTTTCAGCATAGCGGGAGTACATCCGAAACAGATCACCTGCAAACAGCGCTGCTTCATCGCCACCCGTGCCAGCGCGGATTTCGAGAAACACCCCGCGACCGTCGTCCGGGTCTTTAGGCACCAGCAGACGCTTGAGCTCAATCTCGAGTGCCTCCAACTTGTCGCGGCCTTCATGCAGCTCCATTTCCGCCAGCTCGCGCATGTCGGCGTCGCTGTCACGCATCAGCTGTTCGGCAGCATGCATATCACCTTCGATATCACGATAGCGTTGCCAATGGGACACCAGAGCTTCAAGCTCTGAATACTCACGCGAATAATCGCGAAAGCGCTGCTGATCGTGAATTACGTCAGGCTCTGATAAGAGCAGCGATAGCTCTTCAAAGCGTTCTACAAAACTATCCAGACGTTGGCGCAACGACTCTTTCATGCGGGTGAATTATCCTTCTTGCGACGCTTGGCGGCAGGTGGGGTTTCAAAAGCGGCTTTGGCTGGCAGCAGCAATCGCGGTGCCGCCTCCAGCAATGCATGTTCCTCAACAGAGGCTGCATCACGGATTGACTGGGTCGGCTGGTGCATCAGACGATTGGCCAGCTGGTGGGCCAGACGTTCGACCACAGCTGTCGGGTCTTCACCGCGGGCCAGGCGTTCCAGCGCCTGATCCCGTGACATATCGCGCAAAGACTCACCGTGCTGGCGATATTCACGGATCAGATGGCCGCCGAGGCGTACCCGACGTTCATGCTGCCAGCTGCTGACACCGTGTTCAATCAACGACTCAGCCTGGTCTGCTGCCACCTGGCGATGACGACGGTTGTCTTCAATCACTTCTTCCAGATCGTCCACGGTGTATAGAAATACATCCGAGAGCTCACCAACTTCCGGCTCGATATCCCGCGGCACGGCAATATCCACCATGAATACAGGACGATGACGACGCTTCTTGAGGGCACGCTCCATCATACCTTTACCTACAATGGGCAAGGGAGCGGCAGTGGACGAGATCACAATGTCGGCATGTTCCAGTGCATCAGGGATTTCTGATAGCGTGATAGCATCGCCACCCAGCGCGGCAGACACACTTTCAGCCCGCTCGCGAGTGCGGTTGGCAACGGTCAGCTGGCGCACGCCGGCTTCACTCAAGTGGCGGGCCACCAGTTCAATGGTTTCGCCCGCACCAATGAGAAGTGCGCGGGAACGACTGAAATCATCAAAAATGCGGCTGGCCATGCTCACGGCTGCATAGGCGACCGACACCGGGTTCTTACCGATCCCGGTTTCGGTACGCACCTGTTTAGCGACGGCAAAAGTGTGCTGAAACAGTCGTTCCAGCTCGCCTCCCAGCCCACGCGCATCGCGGGCCTGCTGGTAGGCCTCCTTGAGCTGGCCCAGAATCTGCGGCTCGCCCAGCACCATGGAATCCAGCCCCACGGCTACGCGCATCAGGTGGCGCGCTGCATCGCCATCCAGATAGTGATAGGCGCAGCGCGCCAGCTCATCGACATGCAGGTTGTGAAAGCGTCCTAGCCATTTAAGTACGGTTTGCTCGCCAGCAGCGTCTGTCACACAGTAGAGCTCGGTGCGATTGCACGTCGACAACACCGCCGCTTCACTGATTTGTGGCAGACTCCGCAATTCCTCCAGTGCACGCTCAAGCTGCGCCGGCGTGAAAGCGACCTGCTCGCGCACGGCAACCGTGGCGGTTCGATGATTAATTCCCAAGGCAAGAAGCGTCATGCGTTGTGCGTCTTCGCTAGTGTGTCGGTCTGAAACGTGAGATGGATGCTTGCTGTAGTAAAATATAAAGGAGATCATTCTATCACAATCCACCCTCAACAGGCCCATACCACTTTGCCATCTTCCAGCAAGCCGCTATGCTGGACGACCGGCCAACGAATCGAGGGATGCATGCCACGCTCCAGTGCTGTTCAACACACGCCTTTTCCCGCCATGGCCATTGTTATCATGATGATGCTGATGCTGGGAGGTTGTCAGCTGGTCGCTAGCTCGTCCGGCTTGTCTCCCTCGACGTTGGCCAAAGAAGATCCTCTGCAATATGCGCCACCTGTCACTCAAGGTCTGGATGCCGAGGGCCTGAGCCTTTTGATCGGTGCCGAACTGGCCGCTCAGCGCGGTAACTACCAGCGCGCAAGCCAGGGTTATCTGAAGGCTACGCAGCGCTACCCTGCGGCCGAACTGGCCGAGCGCGCCACTTTCACGGCGCGTTACAGCGACTCTTCTCAGCTTCTGCTCGACGCCACTCAACGCTGGCAGGCGCTTGCCCCCGACGCTACCGCCCCCAGACGTTTGCTGGCCGCTATCACCTTGCAGCAGGGGCAATGGATAGAAAGCCTCGAGCAGCGACTGGCCATTGCCCGGACCGGGGAAGATACCGACCTGACGGCTCTTGCCGAGTTTGCAATCGCTGAAAATGGGCCGCTGCCTGACTTGCTTGATCGCCTGCGCGTCTATTTAACCTCGCCAGAGACTGACAACCTGCAAAGTGACCCCTGGGTTGCTGCCGCGCTTCTGGAAATGGCGTTGGGCGAGACCCGGGCAGCTGAAGCCAGCCTGGAATCCGCCAGGCAACGGGAAGACATCGGCCGTTCATTATGGTTAGCAACTGCTCGCCTGGGGCTTCAGACCCAGGATTATACAAAGGCGCGTCAGGCGGCCCGCGAGGGGCTGGCCGATGACCCGCAAGATGTGCGCTTTATTCTTCTGCTGGCCCAGACAGAAATTCGCCTGGGCAACCTTACGGCTGCGCAGCAACAAACCAACCAGCTCCTGGAAAACCACCAAGGGGGTGATGAACTGCGTCTGGCGCTCGCCGAGCTTTATCTGGATGAGGGCTATCCGCAACCCGCCCAGCAACTGTTACAGCCTTTTATAGGCCAACCGCAAGTGCCAGACCGTGCTTATATCCTGCTGGGGGAAATCGCCCGTGCTAACCAGGAAATTGATAATGCGCTGTTATATTTTCGCCAGGTTAGCGAAGGTGATGACTTTATCCCGGCACGCGCCCGAGCGGCTGACATGTTGATTGACAATCAGCGTCTCATCGATGCCAGAGCTTTTTTGCGCATCGAGCGCATGGCTCACGACCCGTACTACAACAGCCTCTTGATGCTGGAAATACAGTTGCTGGATGAATATGGCCTGACCCAGGAAGCTGACCGGTTACTTGACCGTGAGCTGGCGCGCACACCGGATGACAGCACCCTGTTATATCAACGCGCCATGCGGGCCTGGGAAGCCGGCGACATAGAGCAGATGGAAACAGACCTCAAGCGCCTACTGGCCAATGAACCCGATAACGCCAATGCGCTGAATGCCCTGGGCTATACGCTGGCCGATGAGAACCTGGATGGACGCCTTGATGAAGCCCAACGCCTGATTGAACGTGCCTACGAACTGGCGCCCGACGATCCTGCTGTACTGGATAGCATGGGCTGGGTCTATTACCGTCAGGGCGATCCTCAACGTGCACTTGATTGGCTGGAGCGGGCTTTCGCCGTCATGCCGGATCAGGAAATTGCCGCTCATCTGGCTGAGGTACTCCATGAACTTGGCCGCAGCGAAGAAGCCCGCGAACTGATTGACCGCCTGATACGTCAGACCAGCGAGCACCCTGCCATTGATGAACTGCTGGAGCGGCTGCCCAACCTGGCACCCTGATATTCATATCCTCAGGCTTGCAATACAGGACTTATTTCGCTGGTTTTGTCCACTCGCACACTGCCAACACGCTACTTTTCTGAATGGAGTCAAGATGCCTACTCTCGCCAGCCCCAAGGCCTTTCGCCGTTTCTCCCTCTCAGGTCCTGCCGCCCTGATGCTGTCACTTGCCATGCTGACCGGTTGTGCCACATCAACACCTGTCGATGATGGGGGCCGTCAGCCCGGTCAATGGGAATCCCAGCAGGCATCACTGGAAGCCCTGGACACCTGGACGCTGGCTGGCAAGGCAGGCCTGCGCTCTCCGGAAGAAAACACCAGTGCCAACCTCGACTGGCACCAGTACCCACATTATTTTCGCCTGCTGGTCAGCGGCCCCTTCGGTGGAGGGCGCACCGTCCTTGAAGGTCGCGAAGGACGCTTTAGCCTGACCAACAGCGAGGGGCGTTTTGAAGCAAAATCCCCTGAAGCCTTGATGGAAGAGCAGCTGGGCTGGTCACTGCCCGTCAGCGCCATGCCCTTCTGGGTGCGTGGACTGCCAGACGAAGCGCGCAGCTATCAGCTTGAAACGGACGAGCTTGGCTTCCCCAACCACCTGACCCAGGACGGCTGGACGATTGACTACCGTGACTGGGAACGCATCGACGACCTCTGGCTGCCTCGCCGCCTGGTCATGGCTTATGATGAGGTGAGAATCACCCTGGTCATCAATCAATGGCAACCGGACACCCAATAAGGGCCTCGCATGCAAGCATCTTTACCCGCATCGGCCTTACATACCCTGAGGCTCCCTGCCCCCGCCAAGCTCAATCGGCTGTTGAATATTGTTGGTCAGCGTGTGGATGGCTATCACGAGTTACAGACCCTGTTTCAGCTGATTGACCTGTGCGACACGCTGACCTTTACACTGCGTCACGATGGGCAACTGGAGTTGCGCGATGGTCTGACTGATATTTCCAGTGAGGACAACCTGGTGATGCGTGCCGCCCGCCTGTTACGGAACGCCACTGGCTGCAGCCTTGGCGCCCAGCTGACCATTGAAGACAAACGGCTCCCCATGGGAGGCGGCCTGGGGGGCGGCAGCTCAAACGCCGCCACCACCCTCGTCGGCCTTAACCAGCTGTGGCAACTCGGCCTTTCTTTTGATCAGCTTGCTGAGCTGGGTTTGAGGCTGGGCGCCGATGTGCCGGTCTT
Source organism: Halomonas sp. (assembly GCF_007625055.1). Lineage (GTDB taxonomy): Bacteria > Pseudomonadota > Gammaproteobacteria > Pseudomonadales > Halomonadaceae > Vreelandella. Next base: position 106,373 of record NZ_VMQS01000002.1, on the reverse strand, counting down.
CATACATGGCACCAGCGCCTGGGCAGAAGGGGTTGGCGAACGACTCACTCCGGTCACTCTGGAGACGCCCTGGTTTGTGGTCATTCACCCCGGGGTCAGCGTTTCAACGCCTGAGGTATTCAAGGATCCACAATTGACACGTAACACGCCGCCTATTACCATGGCGCGCGCATTGCAGGGGGGAGCGTCGGCATGGCGCAATGACTGCGAAGCCGTGGTTACTCGGGCCTATCCGCCGATAGCGGCAGCCATGGAGTGGCTTGAGGGCTTTGCCGAGACACGTTTGACCGGCACGGGTGCCTGCATTTTTGCCGGCTTCAACAGCCAGGCGATAGCCGTTGATGTTGCCAATCAGGCACTTCAACATTGGCCTGCCTGGGTTGCCAAAGGGCTGAACCGCTCTCCTCTTCATGTTGCTCTGGGTGACTGAACGCACCCTGTGCGAGACATGGTACTGATACTGGCCGAAGAAAAGCCCTGTCCAGCCAGTCAGAACATAGCGTTGGGGTATCGCCAAGTGGTAAGGCACCGGTTTTTGGTATCGGCATTCCCAGGTTCGAATCCTGGTACCCCAGCCAGCTCTGCATAAAATGGCGTTCTCTCCCACGAATCTCAACACTGCAAAGGTGGCTGCGCGTGTCAAAATTGATGGTTTTCGCCGGGAACGCCAATCCCGAGCTTGCTCGTAAGGTTGCTGACAGCCTTGACAGCCGCATGGGTAATGCGACGGTAGGTCAATTCAGCGACGGTGAAATCGCGGTTGAAATCAACGAAAACGTGCGCGGTAAGGATGCTTTTATCCTGCAGTCTACCTGTGCACCGACCAATGATAACCTGATGGAAATGTTCCTGATGGTGGATGCCCTGCGCCGCGCCTCGGCAACGCGTATCACGGCAGTAATGCCCTATTTTGGCTATGCACGCCAGGATCGCCGGGTACGCTCGGCTCGTGTGCCTATTTCCGCCAAGGTAGTGGCCGACATGATGGTCAAGGCAGGCGTGGATCGCGTTATGACCATGGATCTGCATGCCGACCAGATTCAGGGCTTCTTTGACGTGCCGGTCGACAACGTCTATGGCTCACCCATCCTGCTTGACGACATTGAACGCCAGAATTACAGCGATCTCGTTGTCGTTTCACCGGATGTGGGCGGTGTTGTTCGTGCCCGTGCCATTGCCAAGCAGCTGAACGCAGATCTGGCCATCATTGACAAGCGTCGGCCCCAGGCCAATCAGGCCCAGGTGATGCACATCATTGGCGAAATTGAAGGCCGCACCTGTGTCGTCGTCGACGACATGATCGATACAGCGGGAACGCTGTGCAAAGCCGGTGAGGCCCTTAAAGATCATGGCGCCAAGCGCGTGGTCGCCTACGCGACTCACCCCATTCTTTCCGGCCCGGCCGTCGACAACATCGTCGGCTCCGTGCTGGATGAAGTGGTAGTGACCGACACTATCCCACTGTCAGATACTGCACGCCGCAGCGGGCGCATTCGCCAGCTCAGCGTTGCCGGTCTGATCGCGGAAGCCATTCGTCGGGTGAGTAACGAAGAATCTGTCAGCGCCATGTTCCACTGATGTGGTCATAAGCGCCTGACATACTCGGCTCTTTCAGAGCTTCCGGGAACGCTGTCGTCTGGTCGCGGGCGGCAGCGTTTCCTTACTTTAACCAAGAGGCAACACACCATGTCCGATTTTACTCTTAACGCCGATATTCGCCACGACCTGGGGAAAGGTGCGAGCCGCCGCCTGCGTCGTGCGAATCAGCAGGTTCCTGCCGTTGTGTACGGTGGCACTCAGGAACCACAGTCAATTTCCGTTGAAAAGACTGCCTTTTACAAGGCAATCGAAGATGAGTCTTTCTTCTCCTCGGTAATCACGCTGGTGATCGAAGGCAAAAAGCAGCAGGTTGTTGTGCGTGATCTGCAGCGCCACCCGTTCAAACCCCTGCTGACCCACGCTGACTTTCTGCGTGTGGATGCCACGCATGAAATCACCATGAACGTACCACTGCACGTGACGGGCGATGACACCTGTGTCGGCATCAAGGATCAGGACGGCGAGCTACACATCCTGGCCAACGAAGTGGCGATCAGCTGCTTGCCGAAAGACCTGCCTGACTATCTGGAAATCGACATTTCCGCGGTTGAAGTCGGCACAACGCTGCACCTGTCTGACCTGCATCTGCCGGCGGGCGTTACGTCTGTTGACCTGTCCCATGGTGAAGATCACGATAACGCGATTCTCAACGTCACCAAGGTCAAGGTGCGTGGCGGCGGTGATGATGATGAAGAAAGCGGTGACAGCGAAGGTGAAAGCACTGAAGGCGATAACGCTGAATAAGCGCTTGCCTGGGGCCGTGCCAGCCACGGCCCTCTTTCGGTACCATGATCAAGCGCCTCTGGCGCTTGATTTTTTTTGCCGCTAATTGAGGAATGAAGGATGAGCCAAGTATCGGCCCTGATCGGCCTGGGCAACCCCGGCCCCGAGTATGCTGCCACACGCCACAATGCGGGCGTCTGGATGGTTGATGCAGTGGCGCGTGCCGCCAACACCTCACTGCGCCCGGAAAAAAAATTTCTTGGCCTCTATGCCAAGGTCAACTTTTCTGGTCATACGCTGCACCTACTCAACCCGACAACCTTCATGAATCGCAGCGGCGCTTCGGTAGCCGCGCTCTGTCAGTTTTTCAAGCTGTCTCCCGAACAGCTTCTGATTGCCCATGACGAACTTGACCTGCCTGCTGGACAGGCGCGCTACAAGACCGGCGGTGGCCACGGTGGCCACAACGGCCTGCGTGATATTATCAGCGCCCTGGGCAATCAAAAGCAGTTTCACCGTTTACGCATTGGCGTTGGCCATCCGGGTAGCGCCCATCAGGTCGTCAATTATGTACTGGGGCGACCGGGAAAAACCGAGCAATCCGCCATTGAGCAGGCGCTCGAGGAATGCCTGGCTACCCTGCCGCTGGCGCTTGGCGGCGATTGGGCCAATGCCATGAATCGCCAGCATCGTTTTTCAGCGGCCTCTGAATGAAGCATCCATACCAGACGACGCCTGGCGTATTCAGCGGTGTCGCGTAGAATTCCTTACAAGCTGCTCTGAAGGCTGGCCTTCAATTTACTTTATCGAACACTTTTCAGGAAACACTCATGGGCTTTAACTGCGGTATCGTCGGTCTGCCGAACGTCGGCAAATCCACCTTGTTCAATGCGCTTACCCAATCTGGCATTGATGCAGAAAACTTTCCCTTCTGCACCATAGAGCCCAACGTCGGCATCGTCCCCATGCCGGACCCCCGACTCGACAGGCTGGCAGAGATTGTCAAACCTCAGAAAGTCATTCCGACGACCATGGAGTTTGTTGACATAGCGGGGCTCGTCGCCGGCGCCTCCAAGGGCGAGGGCCTGGGTAACAAGTTTCTTGCCAACATCCGCGAAACACAGGCCATTGCCCATGTGGTGCGCTGCTTTGATAACGATAACGTCATTCACGTTGCCAACGAGATTGACCCAAGAGCCGATATCGAAACCATTAACCTCGAACTTGCCCTGGCCGACCTGGATACAGTCGAAAAGGCCAGCCAGCGTCTGGTACGGGTGGTAAAAGGCGGCGACAAGGATGCTATCGCCACCAAGGCCGTATTGGACAGGATTCAGCCACATCTGGCCGAAGGCCTGCCGCTGCGCAGCTTCGGGCTCAACGATGATGAAAAACAGCAGGTCAAGAGCTTTGGCTTTCTGACCCTCAAGCCCACCATGTATATTGCCAACGTCAACGAGGACGGCTTTGATAGCAACCCCTATCTTGATGTGGTCAAGGACATTGCCGCTGACGAAGGTGCCGTGGTGGTCCCGGTATGCAACCAGATTGAAGCGGAAATCGCCGAACTCGACGACGATGAACGTGCCATGTTCCTGGAAGAAATCGGTATGTCAGAACCCGGCCTTGACAGGGTCATTCGCGCTGGTTATGCCCTACTCGGTCTGCAGACCTACTTCACCGCTGGCGTTAAAGAGGTCCGCGCCTGGACGGTCAAGGAAGGCGCCAGCGCACCTGAAGCCGCGGGCGTCATCCACACGGATTTCCAGAAAGGCTTTATCCGGGCTGAAGTCATCGCGTATGACGATTTTGTCACCCTGGGTGGCGAACAGGGCGCCAAGGATGCCGGCAAGTGGCGGCTGGAAGGCAAGGAATATATTGTCAAGGATGGTGATGTTATCCACTTCCGCTTCAACGTCTGACCCGACACCTTGCCTGGCGACGAAAAACACTTGACGCCAACATGAAGGCTGAGTAATATCCGCCCCCGTTGAATGGCTACGTAGCTCAGCTGGTTAGAGCACATCACTCATAATGATGGGGTCCCCTGTTCAAATCAGGGCGTAGCCACCAGATACACAATGCCCGCCCGGATTTCCGTTAGTTGAAACCGGGCGGGCTTTTTTGTGCGCACAAAAAACGTTTAGCTTTCAACCAACCCCAGGTTCGCACGGTTAAAGAACACCGTCAGCGCCTGCACCAGATACGCGACATCCCGACTACCTGCCGTTTCACGGATCGAATGCATCGCCCATTGCGGTACCCCAACATCCACCGTTGGCACTCCCACCTGAGTAGCCGTAATCGGCCCGATAGTACTCCCGCACCCCATATCTGCACGGGTCACAAACACTTGCACCGGCACGCCGGCCTCATGGCAAAGGTCGCGAAAAAGCGCGCTGGTAGCACTATTGGTGGCATAGCGTTGATTGGCATTCACCTTGATCACAGGACCCGAGTTGATCAGGGGCCCGTGCTGTTCATCATGCTTGTCACGAAAATTAGGGTGCAGGGCATGAGCGTTGTCACAGGAAATCATACAGGACGACTGAATCAGCTGAATCAGTGATTCCTCACTGGCGCCGCCCGATTGAGCATTCAGGCGACTTAACACATCACCCAGAAACGGCCCCTGGGCACCGCAGGTACTGGCACTCCCCACTTCTTCATGATCATTGGCCACCAGAAGTACCCCTTGCTGCCCATCATTGGCGAGCAGCGCCTCAAGACCAATGAAGCATGACAACAGATTATCAAGGCGGGCGCTGGCAAGCAGTGACGGCTCGATCCCGATCAGCGACGGCGCCTGCAGGTCATAAAAGCCTAGTTCAAAATCAACAATGTCAGCGTGCTCAATGCCATGCTGTGCCTCAATCCAGGTCTGTAGCAGGCTATTCAGATCCTGCTGATCGTCTTGCATCAACACCGGCGCCATCTGGGTCTGGGGGTTGATTGAGCGGCCATTGTTGGCTTCTCGATCAAGGTGGATGGCAAGGCTGGGCAGGATAGCCACTGGCTCAGCGACATTCAGCAGAACACTGGTCAGGCGTCCATCCGGCTGACGCAGATGCACTCGGCCGGCGATACCCAGGTCACGATCAAACCAGGGCGCCAGCAAGGCGCCGCCATAGACCTCAATGCCTACCTGTAACCAGCCAGCACTGCGCTGGGTCGCGTTGGGTTTCAGGCGCAGACCGGGGCTATCGGTATGGGCGCCGACCATACGCAGGTCGGTTAACGCGCCTTCCACAGGCAGCTGAAAGGCAATGATGGACGAATCATTACGGGTGACATAGTAACGTTTACCCGCTTCCAGCTGCCAACGGGCGGTTTCCTGCAGCCGCTGATAGCCTGCCTGCTCCAGACGCACCGCCATATTATGGGTGGCATGCCAGGGTGTTGGCGATGCCTGCAGAAACCCGCACAGCCGATCCAGCAAGCCTGACTCTAAAGTCTGTAACATGAAAATCCTCTCAACAACGATGAAGTAGTCTCAGCAACGCACAAGAGCTGGTACAATATATGTTTGTTTCATGCAAGTATTCATGTAACCGTTATTGCAACAGATAACCGCCGTGGTTGTTCAGCGGCTTCATTGTCTGCATTTTGCAACTCAATTTCGCAACTCAGCGGCAGATCATCAGTCATACAAAGCATGCAGTCTGTACAAGTTTACACAAATCCAGGAGAGCTTGATTAATGAGCTGGTTTGCAACTCTTACGCGCTCGGTGACCTTGGCGACCGCGCTGACCTTGGTAAGTCCAGCGCTATGGGCACTGGAACCCACCGATGAGCAGCGTGAAGTCGCCGTTGAAATTGCGGACTCCTTGCGCTACAGCCACTACGCTGACACCACTTTTGACAACGAGTGGTCTTCAGAAGCCTTTCAACGCTATCTGGATAACCTTGATAGCCAGCGCTTATATCTGCTGGAAAGCGATATTGCGCCATACCGACATCTCGAAGCCCAGATGGCGGATTTGCTTTTTGACGGCGATATCGATGACGCCTTTGCCTTGCATGAACGCGCCAACGAGCGCCATGAAGCACGCCTGAACTGGCTGCTCGAACGCATTGATGAGGGCCTTGATTATCAGTTCGACAGTGATGAACGCCTCGAGATTGATCGCGAAGAGGCCAACTGGGCAACCGATAACAGTCAGCTGGATACCCTGTGGGAAAAGCGCTTGCAGAATGCAGCCCTGACGCTGGCACTGGCAGAGCAGGACGATGAACAGATTGAAACCACGCTGCGCCAACGCTATGAAGGCCAGCTTTCCCGGGTTCAACAGACCGAAGCTGAAGATGTGTTCGGCCTGCTGATGGCGGCGGTCACCGGCACTGTAGACCCTCACACCAGCTATCTTTCCCCGCGTCAGGGTGAATCCTTTGATATCCAGATGAGCCTGTCGCTGGAGGGTATTGGTGCCATGCTTCAGGCTGATGGTGAATACGTCAAGGTTGCCAGCCTGGTACCGGGCGGCCCTGCTGATCAGGCCGGTGTCCTGGATCCTGCCGACCGCATTGTCGCGGTAGGACAGGAAGATGAAGAAGAACTGGTGAATGTCATCGGCATGCGCCTGGATAATGTTGTTGATCTGATCCGCGGTCCCAAGGGCAGCACGGTGAGCCTGGAAGTCATCCCGGCCAAGGCGGTTGATGTCACGCGTACCCAAGTGGTCGAGATCACTCGCGATACCGTGAAACTTGAAGATCAGGCTGCGCAAAGTGAAGTCATCGAGCTGGAGCGTGATGGCCAACAGCACAAGGTCGGCGTTATCACCGTACCCACTTTCTATGTCGATTTTGAAGCCTGGCAAGCGGGTGAAGATGACTACCGCAGCACTACTCGAGATGTTGCCGAGGAAATTAATGCCCTCAAGGAGGAAGGCGTGGAAGGCATCGTGCTTGACCTGCGTGACAATGGTGGCGGTGCGCTTCAGGAAGCCAACAGCCTACTGGGTTTGTTTATCGATCGCGGCCCGACCGTTCAGGTGCGCGATGCCGAAGGACGTATCCAACTGTACGGCGACAGTGACGCAGGCACCCTCTACGACGGCCCACTGACCGTCCTTACCAACCGCTTATCGGCGTCTGCATCAGAAATCTTTGCCGGCGCTATCCAGGATTATGGACGCGGTATTGTCGTGGGCTCTCCGACGTTTGGTAAAGGAACCGTCCAAACACTTAGCGACCTTAGCCATGGAGAAATCAAGATTACCCGCGCCAAGTTCTACCGCATTTCAGGCGACAGCACCCAGAATCGCGGCGTTGAACCGGATATCCGCTTCCCGATGGATATTGACCCGGAGAGAATTGGTGAAAGCAGCCTTGACCATGCCCTGGCCTGGGATTCAGTTCAGAACGTCCAGTATCGCCGTTACGGCGAGCCGGAGAACTACCTGGATACGCTGATAGATCGCTACCAGGCACGCACCAAGGATAACCCCAACTTCCTCTATCTTGAGCGTCAGACAGAACTATCGCGCCAGCTCAGGGAGCAGCACACCAGCGTCAGCCTCAACCGCGAACAGCGCGAAGAAGAGATGGAGGCCCAGGAAGCCGAACAGCTGTCTCTGGAAAACCAGCGTCGGATTGCTCTGGGGGCTCAGCCATTGGAAGAATGGACCAGCGCCCAAGTGGACAGCGATGAAGAAAATGGCAGCGAACTGGCAAAAGAAGACGAAGAAGACGTCATGCCGGCCGAGCGCGCTCAGGTGCTGGAAGCCGCTGAAATTCTTCTTGATTATGCTCAACTGCAGACAGCGCAACGCATGGCCAACCGGGACTGAGTCAAACGCCCGCTTTATCTGACGCTTTTATAATGCCCATTGACCGAGGCCCTGCGGCCTCGGTTTTTTATTGGCAGGCGATAGCTTCAGACGCTCAAGCCTCAACAGAAAACAGCGCGACGACCCGGACGATCACCCATGGCCCGAAGCCGACGGGTCAGCTTTTCCATACGCTGTTGCTCACCCGCCTGGCCGGCTTCAATCATGGCGTGCCCCCAAACAGGCAAGCCGGATGCAAGGCGGTAATATACCCATTGACCATCGCGCTGATCGCAAAGCAGGCCACACTGGCGCAACTGAGCCAGATGGCGAGAGACTTTGGGTTGTGAAAGATCAAGGGCATAGGTCATTTCACACACACAAAGTTCGCCTTCCTGGGCAATCAATAGCACCAGTGACAGCCGCGTATCGTCACTCAGGCATTTAAAGAGCTGTAATGGCGTTAGCGGTAATGACGTCGAGGCTTTCATGGAATCATCCAACCTTTCACAAACGGCAGCAGGCAATGAGTATAGCGAATTGAACGCCTGCCCAGGGCAAGATAATCATGAAAAAAGCAGGAAAACAGGAAAAACGAGGGAATAACGGTTGGCTCCCCGAGCAGGACTCGAACCTGCGACCCAATGATTAACAGTCATTTGCTCTACCAACTGAGCTATCGGGGAATTACCGTGACGCGTATGAGAATGTTGGCTCCTCGAGCAGGACTCGAACCTGCGACCCAATGATTAACAGTCATTTGCTCTACCAACTGAGCTATCGAGGAACATTCGACATAGGTTGCGTGACCCGTCAGCGGTTTACCATTTGAACGGATGACGCAATTGCAAGGGCAGTGTTGGCTCCCTGAGCAGGACTCGAACCTGCGACCCAATGATTAACAGTCATTTGCTCTACCAACTG
>NZ_VMQS01000002.1:6958-97255 GCF_007625055.1 Halomonas sp. | reverse complement strand
GAGCAGGACTCGAACCTGCGACCCAATGATTAACAGTCATTTGCTCTACCAACTGAGCTATCAGGGAACTACCTAAACACGGTGCGTAGTATACCCATACAAATGCCATGGTCAAGTCTCGATTTCTTCCAACGCTAGCCCCGGCTTTACTGTGCCCGTATAATAACATTTCAACGTCGCGGCACCGCCGCACCACCATTCATCCTCGTCACCCGACGACCCATAGATGACAGGTACCGATGACGAAGAAACTCTTCATCAAAACACACGGCTGCCAAATGAACGAGTATGACTCGTCACGCATGGCAGACCTGCTTGGCGAATCACATCAGATGGAGCTCACGGATAACGAGCTTGACGCTGATGTCATTCTGCTCAATACCTGCTCTATTCGCGAGAAAGCGCAGGAAAAGGTCTTTCATCAGCTTGGCCGCTGGAAAAAACTCAAGGACGCCAACCCGGATCTGGTCATTGGCGTTGGTGGCTGCGTGGCCAGCCAGGAAGGTGAGGCGTTACGCAAGCGCGCACCCCATGTCGACATGGTCTTTGGCCCTCAGACACTTCATCGCGTTCCCGGGATGCTGGAAGCCAAGCGCAATAACCAGATAGCCGCTGTGGATGTCACCTTTCCTGAAATCGAGAAATTCGATCACCTGCCACAACCATCTTCAGATGGCGCAACGGCGTTTGTTTCAATCATGGAAGGTTGCTCCAAGTACTGCACTTTCTGTGTCGTCCCCTACACCCGTGGTGAGGAAGTTTCACGCCCTTTTGAAGCGGTAATGGATGAGATCCTCCATCTGGCAGATCAAGGAGTACGTGAAGTCAACCTGCTAGGCCAGAACGTCAATGCCTACCGGGGCGAGAACGACGACGGTGATGAAATCGACCTGGCAGAACTGATTGCCTGTGTTGCTGCCGTTGATGGTATTGACAGGATTCGTTTCACGACTTCTCACCCGGTTGAATTCACAGACAGTCTGGTCGATGCCTATGCAGAGATTCCAGAGCTGGTCAGCCACCTGCACTTGCCTGTCCAGTCCGGTTCTGACCGCATTCTGAGCGCCATGAAACGCGGCCATACAGCCCAGGCATATATCGACAAGATGGAGCGTATTCGCGCCAACCGTCCGGATATCAGTTTCTCTTCGGATTTCATCATTGGCTTCCCGGGCGAAACTGAGGAAGACTTTGAAGCCACCATGAACCTGATTCACAAGATTGGCTTTGACCATTCATTCAGTTTTGTCTATTCCGCCCGCCCCGGCACACCAGCCGCATCCCTTGACGATGACACCCCGGATGAAGTCAAAAAACAGCGACTTGCCATCCTGCAGGAGCGGATTATCCAGCATACCCAGCAGATCAGCCGCCGCATGGTGGGTAGTCGCCAGCGTATTCTGGTCAGCGGGTTTTCTCCCAAAGACCCGGGCCAGCTTTCCGGGCGTACGGAAAATAATCGCGTTGTGAACTTTCGTGCGGCCAACCCGACGGAACTGATCGGCTATTTTGTCGATGTCGATATTACCGAGGCATTACCCAACTCCCTGCGCGGTGAGCTTGCATCGGCAGAGCGTTATTAATAACTCTCATCACTCAGGCAATTGCCCCGAGGCCACTCGGGGCAGTAAGCTGGACATCACACTCATTAACCAACGGGTTTCTTACTCTTGAGCCAGCCATCATCTCAGGCCAATCGCATCATCACGCTCAGCCTTGAACCCAATGATCCGCAGCGGCTCGCCAGCCTGTGCGGTCAGCAGGATGAGCACCTTAAACTGATTGAAAGCCGTCTGGACGTCACCCTGCGTAACCGCGGCAACATCTTCCAGCTGGCAGGTGATGCCAACCGCATCAAGGCGGCTGCCAATGTACTTGAGCACCTTTATCGGGAAACGGCGGCCAACGAGCTTGATCCGGATACCGTCCACCTTTTCCTGCAGGAATCCGGGCTTGAAGCGCTTGCCGAGGAAGAGGAACCGGAAGAGGGTGAGGTCATCATGCGCACGCCGCGCACCATGATCAAACCCCGCGGGATGAATCAGCAGCGCTACGTGTCCAGCATTCGTGAGCACGATATCAACTTCGGAATTGGCCCGGCGGGTACGGGCAAGACATACCTGGCCGTGGCGGCCGCCGTTGAAGCGCTGAACCAGCAGGAAGTGCGACGCATCCTGCTGGTTCGTCCAGCCGTTGAAGCCGGCGAGAAGCTGGGCTTTCTGCCTGGCGATCTGGCCCAGAAAATCGACCCCTACCTGCGTCCACTCTACGATGCCCTGTATGAGATGATCGGTTTCGAGCAGGTGGCCAAACTGATCGAACGTCAGGTGATTGAAATTGCGCCGCTGGCCTATATGCGCGGACGCACCCTGAACAACGCCTACATCATCCTGGATGAAAGTCAGAACACCACCCCTGAGCAGATGAAGATGTTCCTGACCCGCATCGGGTTCGGCTCCACGGCGGTGATTACCGGTGACGTGACCCAGGTGGATTTGCCCCGAGGCCAGCGTTCCGGGTTAATTCAGGTGCTTGAGGTCCTCAAGGACACCCCAGGGATAGGCGTAACCCACTTTGCTGCCAAGGACGTCGTTCGTCACCCGCTTGTCCAGCGGATCATCGAAGCCTATGACAGCTTCGAATCCGAGCAGGAAGCCAAGGAACGCGCCGTTCGCGAGGAGCGCCAGCAAGCCCGGGAAGAGCGTCTGCAAAAACGTGAGGACTCCCTTCAGTGACGGCGTTGATTGACTATCAGCTGGCGACAGACGCCACGCAAGTGCCCGAGACAGCTCAGCTTGAGCGCTGGGTGACAACAGTGCTTGAGCATCATCCGGAGGAGCACCGTTTCGAAGTAACCATCCGCATCGTTGATGCGGATGAAAGCCAGGCGCTCAACGCTGAATACCGTGACAAGAACAGGCCGACCAATGTGCTGTCTTTTCCCTTTGAAGCCCCCCGGGGTATTGAGCTACCGTTACTTGGCGACCTGATCATCTGCCAGAGTGTCGTCGCACAGGAAGCAACGCAACAGCAAAAACCGCTGATGCAGCATTATGCGCATATGGTCATACACGGCACTCTGCATTTATTGGGTTATGATCACATGCAAGACGACGACGCCGAGACCATGGAGCAGCTTGAGCGCCGTTTGCTGGCCAGGTTGGATATTCCTGATCCGTATCTGATTGAAATGCAGTAACGTTATCAAAACAAGAGATCAACCGTATGAGCGAAGACCGATCGAGCATCGCCCCCCCTCAAAAATCCTGGCTTGATAAGCTGTTCGGTGCCTTGACGGGGGACAACGATGAGCCCAGTTCAAGAGAAGAGCTGATGGCCTTCCTGCGCCACACGGCCGGCCGCTTGAAACTTGATCAGGATGCCATGATGATCATTGAAGGGGCGTTGCAGATAAGTGATCAACAGGTACGTGAGATCCTGATTCCCCGCTCCCAGGTTGCTGCCATTCCGATCGACCAGGCCAGTGACGACTACCTGCCGCTCATTCAGGAAACCGGCCACTCGCGTTACCCGGTCATTGGTGAGAACCTTGACGATGTCAAAGGCATTGTGCTGGTCAAGGATCTGTTGCCCCTGCTCTCACAGACCCAGGCACAGCGGGATGCTTTCCAGCTGGAGGACATCACTCGCCCGGCCATGTTCATCCCTGAATCCAAACGCCTTAACAGCCTGCTGAAAGAATTTCGTGATACCCACAACCATATGGCCATTGTGGTGGATGAATACGGCGGTACGGCAGGCATTATCACCATTGAAGATATTCTTGAGCAGATTGTCGGCGATATCGAAGATGAACACGACACGGATGAAGAAGATGATATCCGCGCGCTTGAAGATGGCCATTTTGCCGTTCGTGCCCTGACCCCTATTGAAGATTTCAACGAACGTTTCAACACCCGGTTTTCTGACGACGAGTTCGATACTGTAGGCGGCCTGGTCATGCAGCAGTTTGGCCACCTGCCCCGGCGCGGCGAACAGACGTCTCTCGGCGGTTGGCACTTTGTGGTAATGAATGCAGACAATCGGCGTATTCGCCTGCTTGACGTTCACTTCGACGACAGCAGCAATGAAGAAGACGCCATCAGTCAACCAGGTTGAGAGATGACACGCCTCAGGTCGACCGCGTCTATCGATAAGGATAGTCATTGATGCCTACCGGATCCTCACCTCGCCTGGGCTGGCAGCTTCTGGCTGCCGTTATGGCCGGGGGATTTACCACACTGACCGCCTCGCCTTTCGAACTCTGGTGGCTGGGCCCCTTGGCCGCTGCACTCGTGTACTGGGGCAGTCACGCACTATCACCTGCTCACGCTGCGCTCAAGGGCATGGTTTACGGCCTGGCGCTGTTTGCCAGCGGGGCCTCCTGGGTGTACGTTTCCATCCATGATTATGGCCATACCGGCCCCCTGCTTGCCGGTTTTCTCACGGCCCTGTTCGTGTTTGCACTGGCGTTATTTTTTGCTGCCATGCTGTGGGCCTACCGGCGCTTTACCTCGCCGCGCTACTCGCTACTCGGGTTTGCAGGCATCTGGGTGTTGGCCGAGGTACTTCGCACTTATCTGTTTACCGGCTTTCCCTGGCTACTGCTTGGCAGCGGCTTTGTCGACTCACCCCTGGCAGCCTGGGCACCTATCGGTGGCGTTTATCTCTTGTCGCTTCTGGTTGCCTTCAGTGGCGCCTTATTGATTACGCTACTGATCAAACGCCGCCTGTGGGCTATCGCGCCCCTAGCGGCTATCTGGTTGACACCCTTCGTCCTGCCCACCCAATGGACGACCCCCAGTGAACAGCCTACCCAGGTCGCCATGGTGCAGGGCAACCTGCCCCAATTGATCAAATGGACCGCTGACGGCCAGCGCGAAGCCGTTGCCACCTACACCCGACAGACCCAGGCTATCAGCGATGACGTTGAGCTGATTATCTGGCCAGAAACCGCCCTGCCCATGCTGGAAAACCAGGCGCTACCGGTACTTGAGCAGATACAGTCCGGCCTACCCACCGGCACGGCACTGGTCACCGGCATCCTGCAACAGGATGAACAGAACCAGCGTTTTTTTAATGGGATGATCGGGGTGGGAAACGTGGAAGGCGATTATCAGAAAGAGCACCTGGTACCCTTTGGGGAATACCTGCCTCTGGAAAGCCTACTGCGCGGTTTGATCAGCTTCTTTGACCTGCCCACTTCCTTCATCACGCCAGGGCCGGACCAACAGCCACCCATGCAGGCGGCAGGCATTTCCCTTGGCAACGCCATCTGCTATGAGATCATCTACCCTCAGTTGGTGGCCAAGCGGGCACGCAACAGCCAGGCCATCATTACCATCTCCAACGACACCTGGTTCGGCCGCTCAATTGGCCCCCACCAGCATCTACAGATGGCACGCCTTCGTGCGCTGGAAAACGGCCGCTATGTGCTGCGCGCTACCAGCAATGGGATTACCGTCATCATCGACCCGCAAGGCCAGATAACCCGGCGCGCGCCCCAGTTTGAAACCACCACCCTGACCGGTGAGTTCCATGCCATGCAGGGCCTGACGCCTTTCACTCAGATGGGTAGCTGGCCAGTCTGGCTGCTGGCCGGTCTGCTAGTGCTCGCCTCACTACGCCTGGGGGAGACAGGAAAAGGCATTAGCAGGCCCTGAAACAGACAAGGCGCCCCTGAGGGCGCCCTTTTGGCAGTACTTGCGAGAACGCATCACTGAGAACAGTGACGGGTAGACGCTTCAGCGGCTACTGTTAGCGCTGGCCGTTTTAGTAGCCTCTTCATCCGCATTGATGATTTCAGGAATTGTCTGGCGCACGTAACGTCCGGGCGCAGCCTCGATAATCGGCAGTTCGCCATCACCCGGCTGGCGTACAGCCACCATTTTTTCCTGGTCAACATAGCCATTATCCACCATCCATGACTGCCAGTGGGGCCACCAGGAACCTTCATTGGCTTCTGCTCCCGCCATCCAGTCTTCGTGGTTGTCAGGCAGTTCGCTGTTGGTCCAGTAACCATATTTGTTCTTGTGCGGCGGATTAACAATACCGGCAATATGACCCGACCCCCCCAGCACGAAAGTCACCGGCCCTTTTGGGAGCAAGGCGCCATAGTAGGTACTGTTCCACTTGGCAATATGGTCTTCCTTGGTGGAAACATAGTAGCTGGGCACGGAAATCTTGCGTAAATCGATCTTGACGCCATCCAGTTCAATGCCACCGGGTTCCACCAGACGGTTTTCCAGATACATATGGCGCAGGTACCAGGCATGGGTGCCGGCGGCCAGATTGGTGCCATCCGTATTCCAGTAGAGCAGATCAAAAGCCGCTGGGGGCTCGCCCTTCAGATAGTTGTTGACGTAGAAAGACCAGAACAGGTCATTTTCCTTCAGCAGGTTGAAGGTGTATGCCATTGACCGGCCGTCCAGATAGCCTTTTGACTCCAGCGTTTTTTCAATACCTTCAATAACGCTTTCGTTTAGGAAAACACCAATATCCCCCGGATCACGGAAATCCTGAAGGGTCGCCATGTAAGTGACAGATTTCACCTTGCGCCCGCGGCGAGTGCTGGTCAGATAGGCCACAGTGGATGCCGTTAGCGTACCACCTACGCAATAGCTCAACAGGTTGACCGACTTTTCACCACAAGCCTGTTCAATGGCTTCAATGGCGCTGATCGGGCCCATCTGCATGTAGTCTGCCCAGGTAACATCGCGCTGAGCTGGCCCAGGATTGCGCCAGGAAATCAGAAAGACGGTGTGCCCCTGATCAACCAGCCACTTGACCATGGAGTTATCCTGACGCAAGTCAAGAATGTAATACTTGTTGATCCAGGGCGGAACGACAAGCAGCGGCGTCTTGAAGGTTTGCTCCGTGGTGGGCGTGTATTGAATCAGCTGGATCAGCTCGTTTTCATACACGACAGAACCTGGCGTGACTGCGATGTTCTCACCGACCGCAAAAGCGGAACGGTCAGTCATGCGCACATTGATTCCTTCGGCGGAGTTGGAAAGGTCCTCACGCAGAAGGGCCAAGCCATCGACCAGATTCTGGCCACGAGTCTCTATCGTGCGCCGCATGACTTCCGGGTTGGTCGCCACAAAATTGGTAGGCGCCATGGCATTAACCAGTTGACGGGCATAGAACTGAAGATGATGTTTATGCGTCTCATCCAGCCCATCCAGATTGTCGATCAGTTCCTGAACCAGTTGGGCAAATAGCAGGTATTGCTGCATGATGGCCAGGTATTGAGGTTCCTTGGTCCAGGCTTCGTCCTTGAAACGGCGGTCACCCTTGGCAGGCTTGATCAAGGGGTCAACGTTTTCGCCGGCCATGGCCCTGGCATTCTGCTGCCACAATAGCCATTGATCCTGCAGTAGACGTGCCTGGGTTTGCCATAGGAGCGTGGGGTTCTGCATCAGTGCCTGCGCACCGGCCTCGAAACTTTCGCGCATGTCCTTATGAACCGAATCGGCAGCGTCGCTGGGCGCCATACGCGCCATCAGATCCTGCATCAATCCCTGATACTGCTCCCCAATGTCTTTCAACTGGGTATTCCAGGCATCCATATCGACCTGAGATGGCATTTCCCATCCTGATTGCATACTTACTCTCCCACTCTTATGGCAAGCACATCACACACCATTGCGCATAGACCATTGACCGTAATTCTCTTCGTCACGCTAAAAAACACCAACCTTGGGAAGGCGAGTGTTTTTTAACAGACAAAACAGGCACGGCGCCGTTGATCTGGCGCCGTGCAAACATTTATTCAGCTTTTTGAGTTGCCACGTGATGACTGGCTTGTGGCCTTGGCGGATGTCTCGCCTTTCTTGGCGGCAGCCGTGTTGACCTGATCATTCATCTGCTGAGTGGCTTCGCTGAACAGTTTTTCCATTTCAGTTTTAAATTCCATGCTCATCTCGCCCATGGTCTTCGCATCTTCCTGCATTTGCTGGGAAAGCTCGTTAAGCATTTCCGCCTGCTTGGCAGCAAATTCGCGCAGGTCGTCAGCATCGTCAATTTCGCTGGCGCTGCGCATGCGATCGGTACCCATCTGGCTGTAACGCTTCATGGCTTCCAGCTGGTACTGGGTCATTTTTTCCATGTTGTTAAGCATCAGCGAGTTAACCTTACGCATCGGCTCGAACATCTGGCGGGTTTGCGTGTTGAAAGCATCCATCATCTTGTCTTGCATCTTTGATACCCCTTTTCTAGGAACAACCTGAGTGAAACGTCAAAATCAGAAGCAGCGTCAAACCTGTTTTTGCTGCACTGCAAAAATAGTACCCGCTAATTTATTGCATTGCAACAAATCCACTTCAAGTCCAAATCCCTGCATGCTGTGTTGACAAGTCTAGTCCTTACTTGACCGCTTGGCGCGCGAACTGGCTGACGCCGTTCCGGCTTTGCTCTTGTTATTACTGCTTGGCTGACTGCCACGGCCGGCTTTGCCGCTATCATTACCTGATGATCCTTTATCGCTGGCAGCAGAACGTTCGCTGGCATTGTTGTCTGAGCCATCGCGGGAATTCCCGGCCTGGCGCAGCATATCCAGCATCATCTGTTGATAAGTGCCAAAATTCGAAAGCCCTTGGGATAGCCCCTGCTGCATCATGGGTTGCTGCATGAAAGGGCTCATCAGGCTCATCGGATCATAGCCTTCAACGCCGGACTCCATCTGGCGTTGAATATTGTCCAGCAGATTTTTCTGGAAGGCTTCAACATCAGGCAGACCCAGCGCTCGACGAAATTCATCAGGGGTCAGATCAAATTCAACATTAATCTTCATCGGCGGCTCCTTATCGCTCTACCCAGAGTGTAGCAGTCAAATCTCAGTTTCACCGCTGCGGATGACACGTGCATGACACTCGGCTGTCAACGCTATGGGCCGGGTACTTTTCAGCACTGATCCAGGCGCGGCGTATCCACCTTGACATGGGCATTCTGGCCACGCTGGCGAAGCCAGTGGTCCATTAGTGTAATAGCCATCATGGCTTCAGCAATCGGCGTCGCCCGTATCCCGACACAAGGGTCGTGACGCCCCTTGGTCACCACCTCGACAGGCTCGCCGTGGATATCGATAGAGCGTCCAGGCGTGGTGATGCTTGACGTTGGCTTGAGGGCCAGGCGGGCAATGATCGGTTGGCCACTGGAGATCCCCCCGAGCACACCACCGGCATGGTTGGTCAGAAAGCCTTCAGGCGCCATTTCATCACGATGGGCGCTACCACGCTGGTCAATGCTGGCAAAACCATCGCCGATCTCGATGCCCTTGACCGCATTGATGCTCATCAGGCTATGAGCCAGTTCTGCATCCAGGCGATCAAATACCGGCTCGCCCAGCCCTACTGGCACACCTTCCGCTATAACGGTCACCTCGGCACCCACAGAATCCTGATCACGACGCAGCTGATCCATATAAGCTTCAAGCGCTGGCACCTTGGCTGGATCAGGGCTGAAAAAAGCGTTGTCATCGACGCTATCCCAGGTCTTGAAGTCGATCTTGATCGGCCCGAGCTGGCTCATGTAGCCGCGCACCTGAACCCCCTGGCTGGCCAGAAACTGTTTGGCAATCGCACCCGCCGCCACGCGCATGGCCGTCTCACGGGCGCTGGATCGTCCTCCACCGCGATAGTCTCTATGGCCATATTTATGATGGTAGGTGTAATCTGCGTGAGCCGGACGAAACTGATCCTTGATCTTTGAATAGTCCTTGGAACGCTGATCAGTATTTTCAATCAAGAGCCCGATCGAGGCGCCGGTCGTCATGCCTTCAAACACACCGGAAAGGATCCGCACCTGGTCGGGCTCCTTGCGCTGCGTGGTATGCCGGGAACTGCCGGGGCGTCGACGATCCAGATCACGCTGCAGGTCCGCCTCACTGATCATGACCCCCGGCGGACAGCCATCCACTACGGCGCCAAGCGCGACGCCATGGCTTTCACCAAAGGTCGTAACGGTAAACAGTTTGCCAATTGTATTGCCGGACATGGGCGTTATTTCCTTTACGCAAAAGACGCCGCATGGGCGTCGAGTTCTGCGGCGCTCAGAGCAAATACGCCCTGGCCACCGCGCTCGAATTCAAGCCACATAAATGGCACATGGGGAAATGCTTGCTCAAGATGACGGTCGGAGTTGCCCACCTCAACAATCAGCCAGCCGTCATCGCTGAGATGCGTTCGGGCATCACGCAGGATCTGGCGGACGATATCCAGACCATCGCTGCCTGCCCCCAACGCCAGATCAGGCTCATGGCGAAATTCAGCCGGCATGGTGGCCAGGTCACGACTATCCACATAAGGCGGGTTGGAGACAATCAGATCAAAGCGCTGGCCGGCCAGGTTGGCAAACACATCGGATTCAACCGCACGAACGCGGTCACCCACAGCGTGGCGAGTGATATTCTCTCGGGCGACACCCAGGGCCTCCTGGCTGATGTCCGCCAGAGTGACTTCGCAGGTAGGCAGATACAGCGCCGTGGCAATCCCGATACAGCCAGAACCGGTACACAGGTCGAGTACCCGCTCTGGCGGTTCCTCCGGGAACCAGGCAGCAAAACCGTCTTCAATCAACTCGCCCATGGGTGAACGCGGAATCAGCACACGCTCATCCACATTGAACGGGTAGCCAGCAAAAAACGCCTCACCAAGCAGGTAGGGCAGCGGACGGCGTGACTGGATTCGCGCCCGGGTCAATGCCACGATACGACTGCGCTCCATAGGCAGTAGACGCGCCTCCAGCACCGCCGGATCCACGTTCCAGGGCAGGTGCAATGCCCCCAGGCAAAGCGCGACTGCTTCATCCCAGGCGGACTGGGTACCATGGCCATAATACAACCCGGCGAGATGAAATTCGCTAGCCGCCCAGCGCAGATAGTCCCGCAACGTGAAGAGTTCCTGTGCCAGTTCAACATCACTCAGACACAGCGTCGAGGTGCGGGTCGTAGCATGGTCGGCTAGTTCTGTGGAATATAACGTGGCCACAAAGGCTCCTGATTAATGGTGACATCACATGTGAGTAAGCGATATAACGCTGATTGTACCTTTCACTCCAGCCGGTTCACAGCAGCGTTAATCTCGCTATACTGTAGGTTGCCATGTTTTTTAACAGAGTTTTAAAGCGTTGCCCTGAAACAGCGCTTTTCACGAACGTTTTCAAGCAGCACTCTTTGGTAAGACTGTTAACAATCAAATTTTACGCCCGTTTCCATCAGAGCACGCCATGACTCGTCGCCATACGCCCCAAGAGGAAGAGATCAGTGTCTTTCGCCATGCGCTGGAAACAGCGGGCGTTCGTCGCATCACCACTAACCGCGCCGACCCAGGTCGTCCCAGGCAGCAGCAACCGGCCCACGAGGCGCGCCGCCGTGCCGCGGTTGAAAACCAGGTATTGCAGACCAATGGGCGCACCTCTGATGGCCGCGTTGAAGCCGTTCGCCCTTCAGAATACCTTGAGTTCAGCGTCCCGGATCTGCCCTGGCGCACCTTCAGCCAGTTGAAGCGTGGCCAGCTGGCCTGGCAGGCAGGCCTCGATCTGCATGGCTATACGCTGGAAGAGGCGCGGCATCAGTTGGAAGGCTTTTTACGTGATGCTATCAACCAGCGGATGCGCAGCGTGCTGATCGTACACGGCAAGGCCTGGGGTACTGATGCCGACTACCCGGTGCTTAAAAGCCATACCAATACCTGGCTGCGTGAATGGCCGGGCGTACTGGCTTTCTGCTCGGCCACTGACATCGATGGCGGCACCGGAGCTCTCTATGTGCTTTTACGCCGTAAAGGGCACTAGGGCCTGTTGACGTTTCATCACGGCCGCGACATAGGTCCTTTTGGTGCAGAGCAAGGCGTGAGGAGCGTGGTTGGGTGGCTCCCAATCAGCGACGAACAACGCAGGGCTGTGCCAAAAGGGCCCTGTCCCTTCGGGTTGCGCGCCAAAGAACGCCATGCGGCGTTGCGCCACTCGGTAAGGGCACCACCATTGCCGTCGTGTCGCGCCTTGCCTGACGCTCTTTGGCGCAGCAACGCGGTTCGCGATGAAACGTCAACAGGCCCTAGTCTCCCGTTTTGACCGGGTAATGCTTGTTGAGCGCTTCATCTGTCAGCATCTGGCCCAGCTGGATCAACTCCTTGGCGCGGTGGAACTCATAGGCACTGCACACGGTTTTGGGCACTTCAATCAGGATATCCGGTGGGTAGCCCGCCACTTTGTACTTGGCCAGCGCTGCCTGGGTAATATCAAAAGACTCCATCACCATATCCAGCTTGCCCCAGTCACGCTTGCCGCGCTCTTCAGCGTCGGCGTCATCCTCACCGCCGAAGTTACCCAGCCCTTTCCAGAGCCGCTGGGTCGTTTCGCGCACGTCGTCAACCCAGCTGCTGCTGTCGTCGTCTTCAGCGTTATTTTCTGTGCCATCTGATGAAACAGCACCCGCTTTGGCAACATCGGCTGTTGCCGGCAACAAGGACTCCAGCGTCACCGGTTGTGGCGTGTGAGCGGTAACATTCACCGCTAACACCAAATCCGCCTCATGGGCGGCAATCACCGGCATGATCGGCAAGGGGTTGAGCAGGCCGCCATCCACCAGCACCTGATCCCCCAGATGCACCGGAGTAATCACGCCTGGCACTGCAATGGAAGCGCGAATGGCCTGCAGCAGCGCGCCATCCTGAAACCAGACTTCGCGCTGACGCACCAGGTCAGTGGCGACAGTGGTCAGCGGTATCGCAAGATCCTCGATCAGCGTGTCGCCGATCAGGCTTTCGAGTTTCTGCATGACCTTGTTGGCGCGCATGGCGCCCATCGGGCTCCAGGTGACATCCACCAGTTTAAGGACATCGAGGTAGTCAAGCTGGCACACCCAATCGCGATATTCCTCCAGCTTACCCGCAGCATAGACGCCCCCCACCAGGGCACCCATGGAGCAACCGGCAATCGCGATCACCTCATAGCCGCGGGCTTCCAGGGCATCGATCACGCCAATGTGCGCATAGCCACGCGCCCCACCACTGCCCAATATCAGGGCGACCTTGTTACCCGCCTGAGGCAGTTTCTTACGCTGTGCAGACGGTGAATCCTGCCGGGAGGATAGTTCATGAGATTGCATGATTAAGCGCTTCCTTTCGAAGATTCTGGTGTTGGATAATGACGTTGGCTACCCGATTGACCGTGTGTTTTTCAAGGTGAAGATGATGACCACCTGCCAGCACGTGGCGGCTGAGGTCCTTGACAGCGCCACGACAGCGTTCTGCCCAGGGCCGGTTCCCCAGAATGCCCTGATCGCCTTCAATTAACAGGACCGGGCAGTGGATCGCACTTAATAGCGCCAATACCTGATCAGGTGTAAAACGCACCAGCGATGGCTTCATCAGCCGCCTGTCAGTCCGCAGGTAGCAGCCACCGTCGCTACCGGTATAGCTATTACGCGCCACTAATGGTCTTGCCGTGTCGGCATCAATGGGCGTTACACCTCCGGCGACCCTGGCCGCAACAGCACTTTCCAGCCCTGAATAACGTGGCGGATCTGATGCAGGCCGCCGATGGGCCAGCAATCCCTTGCCCAACTGGTCAGCCGTTGCTTCAGAGGGCGTACTCAAGGCCCCTAACCCATCGAGTAACATCAACTGCTTAACCCGCTCAGGCAAGGCTGAAGCCAGCAGGCAACTGACCGCGGCCCCCATGGAATGCGCCAGCAAGCTTACCTGTTCAAGGCCAAGAGCTTGCATGACATCCAGCACATCATGGCAATAGTCCCACAGCGCAATGTCCTGAGATCCAGATGACGATTGCGCCAGGCTGGCTGAATAGCCGTGCCCGCGAAAATCCAGCGCAACAATACGTACCCCCAGAGTGTTGACAAGTCGCGGTGCCAGACGGCTGAAACTGGCAGCGTTATCCAGCCAGCCATGCAGCGCCAGCCAGGTCGGCGCTGAAGAGCTGCCCCAGCTCAGCGCTGCCAAACGCCCTCCACTCAGGGTTAGCGCTTGCGGTGAATCGGCTGATAACCTTGTTTCCAAAGACCGGGTATCTCCCATGTGCATACTCATTTGCAGGTGACGTTGAGATAGCGAATCGCTACCATTATTGGCTCCGCCAGACATAATCAGCAAACTCGACTTTGGCTCATTTTTAAACTGCAAGAGGCTTTTATGAACCAGCGCCGTGATAACCGCACCCGTAACTGGATCTTTCTTGTCACTGTCATCAGTGCCGTCGTGGTTGGTATCTGGCTTGCCCGTTAACGCGACGGCACACCATTACCCACGTCAATCCGGCGTTTAGCGGTGCGCCCGGTTACCGCAAGATAGACAAGGCAAGCAACACCGTTGTCTGGCACACTGTAAAGGTTAAATCACCTTGCCGTTTTTCACTATCGGCATACGATCAAGGAGAAGGTTGTAATGAGCGAACGCAGCGCAAGCACCCAGCCCTGGGCAACGCCCATGCCGGAAAAGCAGTTCAAGCTGATGCACGACATTCTCGCTGCCCCCAGCCCCGTGGGGCTTGAAGGTGCGATGACCTATGGCGTACTGAAACCCTATTTCGACAGCTTTGCACCGAAAAGCTGGCAACTGCACCAGTTTCGCGGAAACGCGGGGGTCGTGCTTGACACCCATCCAGGCCAGGATGACATGTTCAAGCTGATGATCATCGGTCACGCCGACAAGATTCGCATGCAAGTGCGCTCGATTGGTGAAGACGGCAAGATCTGGATCAATACCGATTCCTTCCTGCCCACCGTGTTGATTGGCCATGAGGTCAAGCTGTTCAGTGAAGACCCGGAAGCGCCGGGCAGCTACCGCAGCATTGAAGGCGGTACGGTAGAAGCCCTCGGCGCCATCCACTTCTCTGACCCGGCGGTGCGCACCGGTGAAAAAGGCATCAGGAAAGAGCAGATCTACCTTGACCTGCAGATTCACGGCGAGAACAAAAAGCAGCAGGTGCTTAACCTTGGCGTCCGTCCGGGCGACTCCATCATTTTTGATCGTCCCATCCGGCGCGGCTTCAGCCCCGACACCTTCTACGGTGCCTACCTGGATAACGGTCTGGGTTGCTTTGTCACGGCTGAGGTGGCACGTCTGATTGCCGAAGCCGGCGGCACCCAGCAGGTGCGCGTCATGTTTGCAATCGCCAGCTACGAGGAAATCGGCCGCTTTGGCAGTCGCGTGTTTGCGGGTGAGCTAAAGCCGGATGCACTGATTGGCGTTGATGTTAACCATGACTATGTTGCCGCACCGGGCATTGGCGACAAGCGCATGCAGCCGCTGGAGATGGGCAAAGGCTTCACCATGGCCGTGGGCTCCATTGCCAGCGAGCAACTCAACCGGGTGATTGCCAAGGCCGCCAGTGATCATGACATCCCCATGCAGCGCGATATGGTCGGTGTGGATACGGGTACCGACGGCATGGCCGGTGTACTCGCTTCCGTCGACAGCGCCGCCACGTCCATCGGCTTTCCGATTCGCAACATGCACACCATTTCAGAAACGGGTAACACCCAGGACGTGCTGGCTGCCATTCATGCCCTGACCCACACCATCAAATCGCTGGATGATATCAAGGACCTCAAGCGCGAGTTTCTGGATAACCACCCGCGCCTGGATAAGGCCAGCCCGCTTGCTCACCAGGGCAGCGCCAAGCCCGACGAGGACGACAAGGAAGAACCCCAAATAAGCGCTAAAAAAGAGACGCCGGCGCCCAAAGACAGCAAGGGCAAAAAGACCAAGAAAGGCAAATAACCCGCGCTGAAAATACCCGCAACAAAAAAGCCCGTCCTGTTTGAACAGGGCGGGCTTTGATGTGTGATTCTCGCTAAGAGCACGCGGGAACAACAGTATTAAGGCAACTGACTATTCACCCTTCACTGTTCACGCTTAACCCCCTCACTGCTTTTCAAACCATGCCAGCAGAGCATCCGCCGTGGGTGCTGAAGACGGCGGGTTCTGGCCGGTAATCAGCTGGCCATCCACGCGCACATAGGGAGTGAAATCATCCGCCTTGGAGTAGACACCACCGCAGGCTTGTAGTGCCTCTTCCACTAGGTGCGGCACTACCTGGGTAAGACCCACCGCTTCCTCTTCACCGTTGGTAAAGCCTGTCACCTCACGGCCCTTGACCAAAGGCTGACCGTCACGGGTCTTGGCATTGACCAGCACAATCGGCGCGTGGCAAACGCTGGCCACGGGCTTGCCCTGAGCAATAAACTCTTCGATCAGGCTGATCGAGTCAGCATCCTGCGCCAGATCCCACAGCGGGCCATGGCCACCGGGGTAGAAGACCCCATCAAAGTCATCAGCCTTCATCTCGCTTAAGCGATGGGTAGACGCCAGCGCCGCCTGGGCCTCAGCATCCTTCTCGAAACGCCGAGTAGCGTCTGTATGACTCTCTTCAGCGTCACTGGCCGGGTCCAACGGTGGCTGACCACCTTTCGGTGATGCCAGGGTCAGGGTCGCGCCCGCATCCTTGAGCACGTAATAAGGGGCGGCCAGCTCTTCCAGCCAGAAGCCGGTTTTGTTACCGGTGTCACCCAGTTGATCGTGTGAGGTCAGGACGACCAGAATCTGCTTGCTCATACATGCTCCTGCAGGTTGACTGCTTGAAAACAGTTATTCAGCTTTGTTAGATAATTGCTTACCTTTTTAATGGAGGTGAGCAGGACGAATACAAGGGCATGGCTGCCAATCGGTGGTTTTTTGCGTTGTATACTGATGCGCGACACCCACAAGATACCAACAAGAAGGAGCTTTCCATGGGATCATCAGAAACACGCCAACTGCCGCTTGAAGGGCTCAAGGTTCTCGAACTTGGCCAACTGATAGCCGGGCCTTTTGCCACCAAGATGCTGGGCGAGTTTGGCGCTGATGTGATCAAGATCGAGCCACCCGGCAGCGGCGACCCACTGCGTAAATGGCGGCTGATAGAAGACGGCACCTCACTTTGGTGGCACGTTCAAACCCGCAACAAGCGCTCGGTCGCGCTGGACCTGCGTAGCGAAGAAGGCCAGGCACTGGTCCGTCAGTTGGCCTGTGAAGCCGATGTTGTGGTGGAGAACTTTCGCCCCGGCACCCTGGATCACTGGGGGTTGGGATGGTCCGCCCTGTCAGCGCTTAATCCACGGCTGATCATGGTGCATATTTCAGGCTATGGCCAGACAGGCCCTTACCGCGATAAACCCGGCTTTGGCGTGATAGGCGAAGCCATGGGCGGGCTGCGCTACCTGACAGGCCAGCCTGACGAGCCTTCTGTGCGTGTCGGGGTCAGCATTGGCGATTCGCTTTCGGCGCTGTATGCGGTGATTGGTACCCTGCTGGCCCTGCAGGAACGCCAGCGCAGCGGTCTCGGGCAGGAAATTGACGTCGCCCTGTACGAATCCGTGTTTGCCATGATGGAAAGCCTGTTACCGGAATATGACGCCAGCGGGGAGATTCGCCAACCCAGCGGCAGCGCTCTTCCGGGCATTACGCCGTCCAATGCCTACCGTTGCCTGGGTGGCGACTATGTGTTGATTGCCGGTAACGGCGACAGCATCTTCAAACGCCTGATGGGCGTGATTGGCCGTGACGATCTGGCCAATGATCCAGCGCTGGCTCACAACGATGGCCGCAGCCAGCAGGCAGACAGGATCGATGCCGCCATTCAGGCATGGAGTGAACAGCATCCCCGCGAAGAGATCCTCGAAGCGCTGGATAACGCCCGGGTGCCGGTCGGTTACCCTTATACGGCAGCGGATATTGCCAGCGACCCACACTATCTGGCCCGCGAGATGATTCAATCGTTTACCCGCCCCAACGGCACGCCGCTCAAGGTACCCGGCGTGCTGCCCAGACTCAGCGCCACGCCGGGACGACTGGGTAACGGCGGGCCAGCCCTTGGCCAGCATACCGAGGAAGTACTTGACGAGCTGGGGATTGATCAACAGACCCGCAACAAGCTTCGCCAGGCCGGCATTATTCAGGAGGTGCCGTAAGGCTGACAGATGGCAGATAGGGCGACGGATCGACAATAGGCGTGCGACCCAGCAGCTGATCGACCAGCAAACGGGTGGAAGCTGGCGCCAGCACCAGGCCGTTGCGGTAATGCCCGGCATTGACGTGCAGGTTATCCACACCCGGCAAACGGCCGATAAAGGGCACACCGTCCGGCGAGCCGGGGCGTAATCCGGCCCAGTGGTGTTCCACCTCACACTCGGCCAACGCAGGAATAATCCGCGTGGCGCTGTGCCAGAGGGATTCCCGCGCTTCGCCGCTCAACGTCTTGTCGAAACCGGCTTCTTCCAGGGTTGAGCCTGCCAGCACCCGCCCATCGGCACGCGGAATCACATAGCGCCCGTCCATCAGCACCACGCGGTTGACCAGGGTCGGCGGGGCCTTGAAGACAATCATCTGACCTTTGACGGGACGCACCGGCAGATGCACATCAAGGCTTGCCAGCAGTGTTGCCGTCCAGGCGCCTCCACACACGATAATCTGATCGGCCTCGATTCGCCCAGCCGATGTCTCAACGCCCAACACCCGATCACCCTGACGGGCAAAGCCCGTCACGCTGACACCTTCGCGCAGACTGACCTGCGGCATGGCCATCAGCCGGGCCTTGAGCGCACGCACCAGGCGCGGGTTACGAATACTCCCCAGCGTTGGCATCCACAGCGCCGAATCACAGCCTGGCGCGGCATTCGGTTCTTTGGCGTAGAGAAAGTCCCCCGCCACACGCTCCAGCGGCTTGCCCACCTGGCGCGCCCAGTCCAGGGCGTTTTGCTCATCATCCACGCGCAGGTAGACAAGCCCTTTCTGGCGATATTCCGGGTCAATGCCGGTTTCTTCCAGCAGACGCAGGGCAAGCTCTGGGTAGAACCCTTCCGACCAGCGTGACAGATTGGACACCGCCGTGGTGTAGCGCCAGGGGTAAAGCGGCGACACAATGCCACCGCCTGCCCAGGACGACTCTCGCCCAGTCTCACCGCGCTCCAACAGGGTGACACCATAACCACTATCGGCCAGTTGCAGTGCCGTCATCATGCCAATGACACCACCGCCCACAATCAAAAAGTCACTCATACCATCCCTTAAATTGATAAGCTTGAGACAAAACACGGACGAAACAATTATGCCAACGAGGCCAAGGGCTGAACGTCAATAGCTGCACTGCTTTCAATACACTGCCAGAGGATGCGTTAGATGACCCCCAAGGTAACCGAACGAGCAAGCGCTGCACTCAAAAACCTGTTTATTGGCGATGCACTCGCCATGCCCGTCCACTGGTTCTACAACGTTCACGACATTGACCGCGCCTTTCCAGACGGCATCACCACCTTTGAGGCGCCACCTGCGTTTCATCCGTCGTCAATCATGTCGATGCACTCCACCAGCAGCGGCGGCCGCAAGCGCTCCGGCAGCCCGCAGCCCGAGATTGTCGGCGACGTCATCCTCAAGGGCAAACAGGGCTACTGGAATCGCCCGAATGTTCACTATCATCAGGGCATGCAGCCCGGTGACAACACCCTGAATGCCCACTGTGCGTTAACCCTGATGCACAGCATGGCAGAACCCGGCCAGCATTATGACAGCGATGCCTTTCTCGAGGCATACATCCAGCTGATGACCGCCGAAACGCCCGCCCACCCGGATACCTACGCGGAATCCTACCATCGCGGTTTTTTTGCCAACCTGGAAAAAGGCCTGCCGCCCAAGCAGTGTGGCGCCGTCACCCACGACACCCCGTCGATTGGCGGCCTGGTCACCATAGCGCCGTTGGCCATAGGTGAACGCCTGAAGGGCACTTCCCTGGCGGATACCCGCAAACGTTGCCGTCAGCATCTCGCCCTGACCCACCCGGATACCTTCCTGGCGGACGTGTGTGATGCCTATGTGGAGCTGATCGACAACCTGCTGTTCAGAGATACGGACGACCACATAGAGGAAGCGCTGCTTAACGCCACCCGCCGCCTGGCAAAGCGTGAACTGACTACTCTGGTAAAAAGCCAGCATAGCGAGCGGGAAGTGATTGGTGGGGTGCTATCAACGGCCTGCTACATCACGGATGCCTGGCCAGCGGTGCTCTACCTGGCATGCAAACACCACGATAACCCGATGAAGGCCTTGCAGATCAATGCTGAAGTGGGCGGTGACAGCGTTCATAGAGGGGCTGTACTAGGCGTCTTGCTGGGGTTGATCAACGCGGAAGCGGCTGATGAAACCCTGTATGCCCGGTTAACCGAACAGGCGTCGATTAACCGGGCGATTGAGTCTCTGGTTGGCTAGCCGCCCATCAGAGGCTTCAGGCGCGACGCTCCCAGAGGGTCACTTCCGAGAGGCTATGCTGATATTTATGCATGGTCTCTCTGATGACGAAAGGCACCTTCTCAGGCTCGCTGATCATCCGGAAGTGCGGTTCTAGCAGTTCCTTCAGGCCTTCCAGGGTGGTGACATTCTCCCCGTCGCGCTTGAAGCCGCCAATCCACTCTTCCTTGGGCGTGTACTCTTCCAGCCAGGTATAGGGCGAGGCAATCATCAGAATACCGCCGGCATTAATGCGCTCATGGATGCTCTGCAGAAACTGTGACGGCTTGTACAGGCGATCAATCAGGTTGGCGGCCAGCACCAGGTCATAGTGGTTGAACTGCGGCTTGAGGTTGCAGGCATCCCCCTGATGGAAGCTGACGCGCTCGGCTGAATCTTCCAGCCCCAGACTCGCCAGGGTGCGCTCCTGATAGCTGACCAGGTCGCCTTCTTCAACGCGGGTATAGCGCAGCACTTTCTGCTCCGCCATTTCCACTCCCTGGCGGATAAAGTTAGCCGAGAAATCCACTCCATCCACGTGTTCAAACTCGCGGGCCAATTCGAAGCTGGAGCGCCCGCTCGCGCAGCCCAGATCCAGGGCGCGCGCTTTCTGGCGGTCGGCCATACTGGCCAACGCCTTGTTGGCTAGCGCCTGTGGGAAGTTGGCAACCCCGAACCACGCATCGCCATAATGGAACTCAGCGTATTCGGCCATGCGGGCATCGCTTTCATAGTAGGCGCTGGGCATCTTGACTTCAGCATCCGACACCACATAGCGGAAACCGGCGTGCTGGAAGAAATGGCGGCGGAACGCATAGCGGGCGCTCAGGCGCGTTTCGTTGCCACAGGAAATCCAGGAACCGCCCTTGATCAGGTTATGCTGGTTATCAAAGGTCGGCGTAGTGAAATCATCGTACAGCGGATGAACATCAAACCCCGGGAACGGATAGGTCGGCGTCTCGATCCACTGCCAGACGTTGCCCACCACATCAAACCACTGACCGTGCTGGAAACGGGTGACCGGGCAGGAAGAGGCGCCGTGATCCAGGTGCAGGTTGGCATTGGCTGGGGTATTGCTATCCAGCTCGGACACACCGGCCTCCTCTGCCAAGCGGTGCCACTCATCTTCGGTCGGCATGCGCACCGGCTGGCCGAGCTGGGCGCTCTTCCAGTTACAGAATGCCTTGGCTTCGTGGAAGTTGACCTCCACCGGCCAATCCCAGGGCATTTCCACTTCTTCGGTCATCAGGCGCAGATGCCACTCGTTTTTCCACACCCAGAAGGTCGGGTGCCTGGCCTCGGCAAAGTTGCGCCACCCCAGGCCCTCTTCTGACCAGAATTCATCGCTCAGGTAACCGCCGGCTTCGACAAATTCGAGAAATTCACTGTTGCTGACCAGGAACTGGCTGGCCTTGAATTCGTCGACTTCACCCTTGTGATGGCCGTACTCGTTATCCCAGCCGTAAAAGGCATCATCGAAATCCTTGCCCAGGGTGACCTCGCCCCCGGGCACGGTAATCAGACTGTTTTCCGGCGGCTCACCACTGACGCGCAGCGGCTCCCATGCTTCCTGGGGAGTGACCAGGTGGAGCAGCTGCTGGCGAATCAGTACTGACGACGTCTCCAGGTGAATCCGCTCGTGCTCGATGCCCATCACAATCGGCCAGAAGGGGCTGTCCCAGCCAATTGGCAGGGTCAGCGGCAACTCACGGATCAGCTGCAGTACCGCAGCGCGGACCTTGCCACGGTAGGCCATGACCTCTTCCACCGTCGGCCACTCGTAATGATCTTCGTTGAGGTCATCCCAGCTCATTTCATCCACGCCAACGGCAAAGGTGGATTCCATCCTGGGGTCAATACGCGACGGCAGCAGCTTGGCCAGCACCAGTTTGTTGACGTAAAAGGTGGCGGGATGGCCCAGATAGAAAATCAGCGGGTGTCTGAGGGGGATTGACTTGCGAAGGTAGGACTCTTCACTGACCAGGGTGGTAAACAGCGATTCGTAGCGGTCGAAGGTTGCCGTAAAGCAGGCTTCGATCTCTTTGCGCGTCGCCTCCGGGTCTTGGCCGGCGAGCATGACGGTGCGAGGAAATAGCTCAGCCGCTGCTGACTTTTGCATCTCAGCGGTGGGTGTTGTCGAAGTCATTTTGGGGACACCTTTGTTTGCCGTTGATTACTTTTACAAAACTTACCATTAGTTGTACAAGAAAGCTGTATAACTGGCAAATATTTTACTTAGGGAAGCGCAAGCGGCGCTTTCTCCTGAGCCAGGCCATCTATGACGTGAAAGCGCTATAACGCCAATTTTCATGCTGCTCCATAGCACCGGCCAGTTGCAGCATCAGCTTGTCATCACCCAGACGCCCCAATACCTGCACCCCAACAGGCAAACCATTTTCCGCCATGTGGAACGGCACTGACATGGCGGGCTGCCCGGTGAGGTTAGCGAGCTGCGTAAAAGGCGTATACTGTAAAGCATCAGTTGCCAGGCGTTTTAATAAACCTGCCTTCAATGCCAGGGCAGGCACGCCCGGAATGGCCAGTAACGACATCAAGCACTCTCGCACCGGCGAAGGGTAAAGATCCCCGATCCTGGGAGCCGTACCCGCTGCGACCGGCATGATCAAGGCATCATAGCGCTGATGGAACTGACTCATCTGCTTAGCCGCCACATGCCAATAGCGCTTGGCCGTTTCGTAATCCCGTGCCAGCAGCCTTGCACCCAAACGGCCTATCGCACGAGTGGAAGGCTCAATGTCCAGACGCGACACCGCCACGCCGGTCTGCTGGCTGACCCACTGCAGATCGGCTGCCAGATGCCCCAGATAAAGCGTCAGGTAGCTGTCCGCCAGAGCATCGCCGTCCACCGGCGGAGAACACCACTCAACCGCATGGCCCATGGATTCCAAGGCCTTGGCGACTTTCTCAACTGCCGTTTTAACGTCCGCGCTGACCCGGGTTCCCAGCCCCTGGCCGAGAAAATCCCCCATCGACACCGCAATACGCAACGGCCTGGGCGCAGCCGTCAACGCCGCCAGATAACCGGTTTCACGCGGGATGGGATAAGGGCCGGCGGGGGACATGCCATTAATATGCTCCAAAAGCGCTGCACTATCCCGCACGCTACGCGTCAGTGCGTGCTCAATCACTGCACCCTGCCACACTTCACCGTGATGCGGCGCCAACGGCACCCGTCCGCGTGACGGTTTAAAACCAAACAGCCCACAGTAACTGGCCGGAATACGAATGGAGCCGCCGCCATCCCCCGCCAGAGCAATCGGTACCATGCCACTGGCCACTGCCGTGGCCGACCCGCCACTGGATCCCCCGGGCGAATAGCCTTCCCGCCAGGGGTTTTGCGGGTGGGGATAGGCCTTGGGTTCGGTAATGCCCATCAGACCCATTTCCGGCGTAGCGGTCTGCCCCAACACCACCAGCCCTGCCGCCCTTGCCCGGCGGATAATCAGCGAGTCTTCACTCGGGCACCAGGCGGACAGCGCCGCACTGCCAAACGTCAGCGGCTCGCCGCCAATCGCCATCAGCAGATCCTTGCTCAAGGTAGGCACACCGGCAAACACCGAGTCTTGTGGGCATTGCTGGCTTTCCTGCTGCGCCTTGGCAAAGCGCGTTCTCACCACTGCATGCAGGCTCGGGTTCAGCGCCTCAATACCGTTGACCGCTGCCGCAAAAACCTCGTTCTGGCTGACCTCACCGCGCTGAATCAGCTCAGCAAGGCCGGTGGCGTCAAATTGCCGGTAGTCATTGAAATGCATCACAGGGCTCGCTTTTTTTCAGGAGGTGGTTCACGACGACTCCTTTTGTGGCGTCGTTAAAAAGCCGCATGATCGCTGGTTGGCCAGCGGCAGATCCTCTACACTCGTCGCTTTGTTCATCACGACTGACCAACGCTTTGTTGCCCAAGATGCCGACACGCACACCGCTGGATTGGATCCTGTTGCTGTATCTATCGCTGGCCTGGGGGCTGGCGTTCATGCTGATTGCCCTGGCACTGCCCTCATTTCCGCCGCTGACGCTGGTGGCGGTGAGGCTGAGCCTTGGTGCGCTGACGCTATATATCATCATGCGCGCTGCCGGCTTGCGACTACCTACCGATAAAGGTTGGTGGCAACGCTTCGCCAGCCTGGCCCTGCTTGGCAATGTGCTGCCGTTCTCGCTGATTTCCTGGGGCGAGCTGTATGTCTCCAGCAGCCTGGCCGGCATCCTGATGGCCCTGATGCCAATCAATGTAATGATTCTGGCACATTTCTTTATTGCCAACGAACCCATGTCGGTGCGCAAGGCAATCGGGTTTGTCCTAGGCTTTTTGGGGGTGCTGATACTGGTCGGCGCTGAGGCGCTTGGCAACCTGGGTGGGGATGCCTTCTGGGCACAGATGGCGATAATTGCGGCGACCGTCTGCTATTCGGTCAACAGCATTTACACCAAACGGCTGCCAAAGCTGTCCGTGCTGGTGGCCGGCACCGGCACTCTGGTGGCGGGCAGCCTGATGCTATGGCCAGTAGCACTGGTGGTGGACCGTCCCTGGACGCTGGAAATCCACTGGGTGCCGCTGGGAGCAGTCGTATTGCTCGGGGTGTTCTCATCAGGGCTGGCCAACTGGGTCTACTTTACGATCGTTAAGCGCCAAGGCCCGAGCTTTTTGTCCATGATCAACTACATCATACCGGTGATCGCGTTTGCCGCTGGCGTCAGCTTTCTGGGCGAAGCTGCCACCGCCGATCGTTACGTGGCCCTGGTGATGATTCTGCTGGGCATTGCCATCAGCCAACGCCGCTTCGGCTGATGGCGGGTTGGGTAAGGTGTTTCGCCCACTCGGCACGATGGCATTTGTCACGCAAATATCTGGAATAGACATTTAATGTTCTTTTTAAAAGAACAAATTGTCATGATAAATGTATTTAAATTATCTTTTTGATATGTGTATCGTCATTTCACACTGATAATCAAGAAGGAATAGCCCTTGTCTGTCTATCTTGTTGCGTACTTACCACCTGCACTGCTTCTGATGGCCGCGATTGCTGCCTTTTCTCTTTCCAAAGAACATTTACGTTTAACGACCAGGTTAGCCGAAGCGTCTGCATTGACGGCGTTTGGTTTGTCCATTCTGGCGTGCGTAACGCTCATCACTCATGGCCCAGGCACCAGCCCTTTACTGGGTGCAGGCGGGATAGGTCTCTCGGCACGCCTCGATTCCGTCAGTGCTGTCATGCTACTGCTGGTGTCTTTCGTAGGCTGGATTGTTTTGCGCTATTCCTCAACCTATATGAAAGGCGAAGCACGTCAGGGAATTTTCACGGGCTGGCTGTGCGCCACTTTGGTGGCCGTCCTGCTACTGGTACAGGCAGGAAACCTCATCCAATTGATGATCAGCTGGTTGCTGATCGGGGGATTCTTACACCAGTTGTTGCTGTTCTATCCAGAGCGTGCGCCAGCCCAGCGGGCTGCACGCAAGAAGGCCTTGACCAGCCGGGTTGGTAATCTGGCGCTTCTGATTGCTGTCCTGCTGCTTTTTTTCGGTTTCGGTACCACCGATATCGCCGCTATCAGTGAGGCCATTGGTGATGGGGCAAGCCCGGCTATAGCCCCTTGGGCGGCGGCAATGCTTGTGCTGGCCGCGCTGGTTAAATCCGCACAGTTTCCCTTGCACAGCTGGCTGACTGAGGTAATGGAAACACCCACACCAGTATCAGCGCTGCTGCATGCTGGGGTCATCAACGCCGGCGGTTTTCTGCTGATTCGCCTGGCGGATGTGATTCTGCTTTCGCCCGCCATCATGGCAGTGCTCGTCATGGTCGGCGGTTTTACGGCGCTGTTAGGTGGCTTGACGATGCTGACCCAGCCGGCAGTCAAAACGTCGCTGGCGTGGTCAACGATTGCCCAGATGGGCTTTATGATGTTGCAGTGCGGGCTGGGGCTGTTTCCCATCGCGCTGCTTCATATTGTGGCCCATTCCCTCTACAAAGCTCATGCGTTTCTCAGCGCTGGCAGCGCTGTCGAACAAGTTGCCAAGGTGCGCCGCCCCGGCCCTATCGCGATTCCCAGCGGCGCTGCAGTGGCGCGCGCATTCCTGGTAGCCCTGCTGTTATACGGGTTGGTTGGCACATTTTTTGGGTTCGATAGCAAATCGCCCCAGGCAATTGCATTGGGTGCAGTGCTGATACTGGGGGTAGCCTACTTGCTGGCCCAGGGGCTGGCCGATACCGCTCCCAGGATTCTGACCCAGCGTACGGCCCTCTATTCCCTGCTGGCCGGTATTGCTTATTTTGCGCTTCAAACCATTGCCGAGTGGCTCACCCAAGGCACTCTGCCGCCAGCGCCAGAACCGCGTCCGCTGGAGTGGGCACTGCTGACCCTGGTGGTGCTGAGCTTCGGTCTCGTCGCTATTGCCCAGGCCATGTTTCCCCTGTGGGCTTACCACCCTGCTGCCGCTGGCTTGCGGGTTCATCTTTCAAATGGTCTTTACATCAACGCACTCTTTGACCGACTGGTTGGTGGCTGGTCTCGCCCGCGACAATCGAAAAAAGGGGTTTCCCAATGACCCATATACATCCTACCGATCAGCAAGCCGGCGTACTCGATGCTGCTGCCGCAGCGGTGTTGAACATACCGCCACTCTGGCCTCTGGATTCCAGTGTCGCGGTCAACCCTTTCCTGGGTCAGGCTCAACTCGACCTGGCGAGTACTGGCGCAAGGCTGGGACGCGTAGCGGGTGTCTCGGTTACCATGCCGCGTCACTGGTATCACGCACGCATTGTTAGCGGTGAAATAACGGATCATGACCTTTCGGCTGCACTGTCGCGGGCGCCCGCTGAGCTTGGGCCATTTGACCTGGAAGCATTGAAAACGGCCGCAGCCAAACCATCTCTCCCCCCCGAAGCCTTGCCCACAGTGGCAGACCTGGCCGCGGACACGTCTGGCATCGACTGGCCAGCATTTCTGGCAGAGCGCTTTGGCGCTTGGGCGGCGGCCTATTTTGACCAGGGCCAGGCGCTCTGGGCGGCACCGCAGGACACCAGTGCCTATGCGGCTTGGCGGGCCTTCGCAAGTCGCGATCTGACACCAGAAATAGGCGGACTCAAGGGGTTTGCCGCACACGTCAATAATGCCCCCGAAAAGGCTGAAGACGTCATGAATCGGGTGGTTGAAAGACTTGATCTGCCACCGGAAGCGCTTGACACCTATTTTCACCAGCTATTGATGACACTTGGCGGCTGGTCACAATGTGCCCGCTACCGACTCTGGAAAGCAGACCAGAACGGCACCTCTGATAGCACTGCCCGGGACTTTCTTGCCATTCGGTTACTCTGGGAAGAAGCGTTTTTCATCCAGTATCAGACGCCGCTCAAGGAGCAGTGGCAGGCCGTGGTGGCCTCCCATTCTGTTTCGCCCGAACCGGATCCCGAAACGCAGATTGATGCCATTTTGCAAGACGCTGCCGAATGCTCATCTCAGCGCGCCTTGGCCGCCACCTTGAAGGCGCCATCCGCCGCAACGCAGGGCACGCGCCCAACGATGCAGGCAGCGTTTTGCATTGACGTGCGGTCGGAAGTGTTTCGTCGGTCTCTAGAGTCGGTCGATTCCGGTATTCGCACCCATGGCTTTGCCGGTTTCTTTGGCCTTCCGGTGGCGCACCGCCGCTTTGCCTCCGACCTGTCGGAGCTGAGACTGCCCGTTCTGTTAACACCGGCCGTGTCGTCGTGTGCCACCGGTGCAGAAGAGGTCGACGCCGACCTGAGGAGCCGCTACACCGCTCGGGCAGTAAGAGCCTGGAACCGGTTCAAACTTGCAGCCGTGTCCTCATTCGCGTTCGTGGAGGCGGCTGGCCCGATTTACGTCTCCAAGCTGTTGAGCAGCGCTTTCCATCGAACATCCGCCAGTGTCCCCAAGGACCCCGTACCGCGTTTCGACCCACCGCTGGATGAAAAAACACTGGCTGATACTGCGGAGAAAATCTTACGCGCCATGTCGCTGACCCGCGACTTCGCACGTCTTGTACTGATGACCGGTCATGGCGCGCAGGTGGTTAACAATGCCCACGCCAGTGCCCTTCACTGCGGTGCCTGTGGCGGTTACTCGGGAGAAGTGAATGCTCGACTGCTTGCTCAGTTGCTCAACGACCAAGGCGTCAGACAAGAGCTTGCGACCCGTCATATCGTGATCCCCGAAGACACCCTCTTTCTGGGTGCCTTGCACGATACCACCACCGATGCTGTCATCCTTTTCGACACTGACAATCCTTCCGAGGAACATTCAGCCGATATCGAGATGGCACGGACACTATTGACCCGAGCCGGATCTCTGTCTCGCACGGAGCGCGCCTGGCGTTTACCGGGAGCCAGCAAGGGGCAAGACGTCATCAAGCGTAGCCGCGACTGGTCAGAGGTACGCCCTGAGTGGGCGCTTGCCGGCTGTAAAGCCTTTATCGCCGCGCCGCGTCAGCGAACCCAAGGTAAAAACCTGGAAGGCCGCACGTTTTTGCACGACTACGACTGGCAGCAGGATGAAGGCTTTGGCGTGCTGGAACTGATCATGACCGCTCCCGTGGTGGTCGCCAGCTGGATAAGCCTGCAGTACTTCGGCTCAACCGTGGCGCCCAAGGCATTTGGCGGCGGCAACAAGCTTCTGCACAACGTGGTGGGGGGGATGGGCGTAGTAGAAGGTAATGGGGGTGTTCTGCGCCCTGGCCTGCCCTGGCAATCCGTTCATGACGGCGAGCATCTGGTCCACGAACCGCTTCGGCTCTCAGTGTGCATTGAGGCCCCCAAAGATGCCATAACGCAGATATTGGAACAGCATGCCAACGTGCGCGCTCTCTTCGATAACCGCTGGCTGCACTTGTTTGCCTTGGATGAGAAGGGCCATATGGCTTGGCGCTACGCCGGTGATCTGGCGTGGCAGTCCGTCGAAACCGCAACTAACACAGCGACGTCTTGAGTGAAAGCTGCCAGGCTCTTGATGTTGGAGGAATCTTCATGCGCATGTCGCCCTGAACCTATCCGGGCTTGCCCCAACGCCAGGATTATCCCAAGGATGACAGCGCCTATAATGGCGTCCCTGGCAGGATTCGAACCTGCGACCTGCCGCTTAGGAGGCGGCTGCTCTATCCAGCTGAGCTACAGGGACATAACGGAAGGGCATGTAGTATAACGGCTGACGGCGCCAGCGCCAACCGCTGGGTGCAAAACACCTCTATGATCAGCGGGTTAAATCCACCCTAGCAGGCGTAATACAAAGATGCCCAGGGTAACGGTCAGGCTGGCCATCAAGGTCGTGATGGCTACAATATTGGCCGCCAAGGCCGTGTTGCCGCCCAGCGCCTTGACCATCACAAAGCTGGCGGCTGCCGTCGGGCTGGCAAAGAACAGAAACAGCAGCCCCAGCTCACGCCCTGAGAAGCCGATCAGCCAGGCTGCTAGCGTGGAGACAATCGGCAGCACCACCATCTTCAGCAGGCTGGCGCCTACCGCTGCCTGGCTGCCCTGGCGCAAGGATCTGGCCGACAGCGTCGCCCCGATGCAGATCAACGCCAGCGGTAACGTCAGGGAGGCGAAATATTCACCCGATGTCAGCACCCAGTCGGGCAAGGGGATTGACAAGGCGGCAAAGGGAATCGCCAGCACAACGGCAAGGATCAATGGATTTCTAGCAATGCCGAGCAACAGAGGGCGCCAACTCAAACGCCTCTCCGGATGAAAGGCCGTCAGTACAATCACCGACAGGGTATTGTAGGTCAGGATGACCACCCCCAGCAGTACCCCACCGGCGGATAACCCGTAACTGCCATACATGGCAGCCGCCAACGCCAGGCCGACGACGCCGCAGTTACCGCGAAAAGCGCCCTGTATGTAGACCCCACGATCCACGAAGGGCACTCGCCGCCACGCCCATAACCAACTGAGCGCCAATTGCCCGACCGTGGCAATAACGAAAAACACCAGCAACGACACATTCAGGGCCACACCCAGATCGGCCTGTATCAGGCTCATAAAAATCAGCGTTGGCAGTGTCGCCTTGAATACCAGCGCTGAGGCGGTGTTGATAAAGGCATCGTCCACCCAGCCCAGACGTTTCAGCCCCACGCCCAGAAAAACCATTACGAATACAGGCAGGGTGACATCCAGCGTGCGTGCAAACAGTTCGAACAGGCTCACAGTCCCCTCCCGGTTCAATCATGCGGGTCAACTCAATCAGGTACTGCCTGCAAATCCGGCCTGCCGGGTGTTCGAACAATCACGGCGTTGCGGCCATTGTGCTTGGCCTCATAGCTTGCCGCATCTGCACGGGCCATGGCGTCCTGAATACTGTGATCATTCTCACCAAAAGCCGTGACGCCAACACTCAACGTCACCGCATACTGTTTCCTCTGATAGGTAACAGAGATTTCACTGACAGCCTTGCGTAGCGAATTCGCAATCTTGCTGGCCTGATTCAGTGTACAGCTGGGCAAGAGTACCCCGAATTCGTCACCCCCCTGACGTGCCACGTGGTCACTGCGGCGCACTTTCCAGGCCACCACCTGGGCAATCCGGCGCAGCATTTCATCGCCCAGTGCGTGTCCACCCTCATCATTGATCGGTTTGAAATAATCCAGATCAAACAGCACCAAAACCGATGGTGTCGCGGTTTTATGATATTCCACAAAGGCTTCTTCAAGGCGACGTTCAAAGCCTCGCCGGTTCAGCAGGCCCGTCAGCGGGTCATGTTCAGCTTCCCAGCGCTGCAGTGCCTCTTGCTCGCGGCGTTCGGTGATATCCTTGACGACTCCTACCATACCCAGCGATTGCTCAGTCTTGGAAACCATGACAACCCGCGCGTGCACATTCAGCCAGAGGGTTTCGCCATCGCTACGCACAAAGCGCAACTGGCGAATAAAGTCTCGATGGGTTTTCAGGCTGTGTTGCCACATATCAAATGCACCCTGACGGTCATCCTCATGGACTTGCTGTAACCACGCCGACATTTGCACGGTAGCCGGCATGCCCAGCATTTCGAGAAGTGCCGGGTTCATGTAGTTGATACCACCATCAAAGTCGGCCACAAACATGCCTTGCGGCGTCGCACTCAGCACGGAGTCCAGAAACGCTTCCCGCTCCTGCAGACTGTTCAACAAAACCTGGCGCTCTTGCTCTACGCGGTTAAACGTCAGAGAAACATCCCTTAATTCACGCATACTAGTCATCAGCGCGACCTTGCTGCGCCGCCCGCAACCGACTTCAGCAATCTGGTATTCCAGCTGGCGTAAAGGCCGCAACATGCGGCCGAGAATCCACCACAGCAATGGCATCATCAAGATGGCAAGCGCCAACCAGGCCCACCATAGCGTCTGAATATAGCCGACCAGCAGTGTCTGGGCCTCATTCATGGTAAGAAATCGCCCTACCACCCAGCCCGTTGGCCATACCTGACTATAGGACTGCAAACCAGACTCACCATCGATTAAAGGGCCAACCGCCTGTCCTTGCCAGCCATCCAATGCCTGATTCAGCCAGGGGTTATCGGCAGGGGGTGGCACATCTTGCATGATTTTCTGTTGATCTGGGTGATAGAGGAATTTCCCGGATGCCGTCATGATAGCGACATAGTTGCCAGGCCTTGGCTGCATACGGGAAAGACCTGAAAACAGACCGCTGGTTTTCAGGCTGACGATTCCTCCCACATAACCAACAAACCGGTTATCTTCATCAATCCTTGGAATACCGACAATTACCAGGGGATATTGGCTGACCGGACCGACAAAAGGCTCACTGACGTAAGGCTTGCGACTGCCTTTGAGCATACGGAAAAACTCTGTTCCAGCGCTTTCAAACCCTATACGGTTATCAAGCATCGGCCAGTCAGCGACAATGACACCATTGGCGTCAGCCACCAGCAGCCCCTCAAACCATTCCAGCAATACATCATTTTCAGCAAGCACCTTCTCGATCAGGGTCGCATTTTCCTGGTCATCAATGGAGGCTGTTAACCGCTCGAGTGATTTGATGCGTGCATGCATCTGCTGAGAAACCTCATCAGCCAACATGCTGGAATCATAGCGCAAATGATCCATGTTGGTTTGTTGCAGCATGGATCGCCCAAGGAACCAGCCCATTGCCAGCACCAGGGCCACAATCGCCAACCAGGTAAGCGCCAACCCGACAACCAGTCGTCCCCGTAAGGTGACTAACCAAGCCAATATTTTCCAGTTTCTGGGTGACGCCACGCATTGTCCCTTTAATTTAACGTCTTGCAATTGATCACAATATTGTTAAATGCGATTTTACATTACATAGAGTATT
This sequence comes from Halomonas sp., assembly GCF_007625055.1. Lineage (GTDB taxonomy): Bacteria > Pseudomonadota > Gammaproteobacteria > Pseudomonadales > Halomonadaceae > Vreelandella. The sequence goes on along the minus strand of NZ_VMQS01000002.1, from coordinate 64,683 downwards.
GGCAAACGGACTATTTTAACACCCCCTTAATACACCAAGGGCGCCAAAAGGCGCCCTCGAAAATTCCTGCATTCGGGTTAATCAACAGATTGCTATCACTGATAAACCGGAAAACGCGAACAGACCTGCTCAACTTTGCTTTTGACCGCCTGCTCGGTGTCGCTGGAGTCTTCACCGCGCGAAAGCACGTCAAGAATATCGCAGATCCAGCCCGCCAGATGGCGGCACTGGTCTTCCCCAAAGCCGCGTGTGGTCACAGCAGGTGTTCCGATCCGTAACCCGGAGGTCACAAAGGGGCTTTGCGGGTCATTGGGCACGGCATTCTTGTTAACGGTGATATGTGCTCGCCCAAGCGCTGCGTCTGCATCCTTACCGGTGACGCCCTGCTTGACCAGAGACAGCAGGAAGAGGTGATCTTCAGTACCGCCAGAGACGATATCGAAACCACGTTCGATAAATACCTCGGCCATGACCTGTGCGTTCTTGATGACCTGCTGCTGATAGACCTTGAACTCGGGCGCCATGGCTTCCTTGAAACAGATCGCCTTGGCCGCAATCACGTGCATCAGGGGGCCGCCCTGCCCTCCCGGGAAGACCGCTGACTGCAGCTTCTTCTCGATATCGGCATCGCCTTCAGCAGAAAGAATCACCCCGCTGCGCGGGCCGCGCAGGGTTTTGTGCGTCGTCGAGGTAACCACATGGGCGTGCGGGAGCGGGCTGGGGTAAACGCCTGCAGCCACCAGGCCTGACACGTGGGCCATATCAACCAGCAGGTAAGCGCCCACTTCATCGGCTATTTCACGGAACCTGGCCCAGTCAATAATTTGCGAGTAGGCCGAGAAACCGGCAATGATCATCTTCGGCTGATGCTCACGCGCCAGTGAGGCTACCTGATCATAGTCGATCAGTCCCTGCTCATTCAGGCCATACTGCACAGCATTGTAATGCTTGCCGGAAAAATTGGGCTTGGCCCCGTGGGTCAGGTGGCCGCCGGCGTCAAGGCTCATGCCCAGAATGGTATCCCCCGGCTTGACCAGCGCCTGAAACACAGCGCTGTTCGCCTGGGAGCCGGAATGCGGCTGGACGTTGGCATAGGTTGCGCCAAACAGCTCCTTGGCGTAATCAATCGCCAGGTTTTCCGCAATATCAACAAACTCGCAGCCGCCGTAGTAACGCTTGCCCGGATAGCCTTCTGCATATTTATTGGTCAGCTGGCTACCCTGGGCTTCCAATATCCGGGGGCTGGCATAGTTTTCGGACGCGATCAGTTCGATGTGGGCTTCCTGGCGCTCCACTTCTTTCTGCATGGCATCAAACAGCACATCATCGAATCCGGCAATTTTCATGTCGCGGCTGAACATCGGCGGTAAACCTCATAGCGAAAGGTCAGACTGGAAAAACAGTTAGGACCCCTATCATAACGCAGGCGAGCAAGGGTTTCATTGCTTGTTGATCAAGTCGATCATGAATACGGCTCATGGGGTTTCCAGACGGATTTCCAGGAGGTCATTGAGCTGGTTCAGCACGCTCAGCCGTGCACGCCGCTTGTCATCCGTATTGATCAGCTGCCAAGGGGCGCCCTGGGTGTGGGTATGGCTCAGCATATCGTCAAGCGCCTGTTGATAATCGTTCCACCGTTGACGGTTTCGCCAGTCCTCATCCGTCAGCTTGTGCTGCTTGTGCGGGGTATTGGCGCGGGCGTTAAATCGCTTCAGCTGCTCGTCCTTGCTGATGGCAAGGAAAAACTTGCCGACGATGGCGCCATGAAGCAGCAACTGATGTTCAAAATGGCAGATTTCCGAAAACCCTCTCTCCCAGGCACTTTGCCTGGCAAAGCCTTCTACCCGCTCGACCAGCACACGCCCATACCAGGTGCGATCAAAAATTGCCACGCGGCCATCCTGGGGCAGACGTCGCCAGAAGCGCCACAGCCAGGGTTGTAAACGCTCTTCGTCGGTGGGTGCCGCCACGCTGTAGACCCGATAGTAGCGGGCATCCAGGGCGGTGGTTACCCGGTGAATGCTGCCGCCCTTCCCAGCGGCATCATGCCCTTCAAACGCCAGCACCACAGGAATGCCTCGTTGCAAACAGCGCCTATGGTTGTGGGCCAGCCGCGCCTGTAGCTCATCAAGCGCCTGGCGATAGACCTTTTTGGGAATTTTTGAACCCCCGGCACTGCCCTTGGATGCACCTGCGTCATCAACCGCCAGGCGCCGAGGCGGCAGGCAGTTGTCACTTCTGACCGGATTCCTTGCCGCCTGCCAGGATTGGCCTGCAGACGCAGCCGGTACTGGCGCGGGTTGGGACAATGCATCCTGCAACAGGGCAATGATTTCATTCAGCTGTTGCGACGGTGTCTCACTGGCAATACAGTGCCAGGGTGCATGGGCAGTATGCGTCGCCGCGCGCATCCGTTCGGCATACTGCTGGATAGGAGCATACTGGGCATGGCGTTGCCAGTGCCTGTCGCTCACCTGCCAGGCATACGCCGGGTCAGTCTGTAGATGATGCAGGCGCGCTGCCTGTTGCGCTTCACCAATATCCAGCCAGACTTTCACCACCACCACGCTGTCATGCGCCAGCGTGGTTTCAAAGCGATTGATTTCGTCCAGCCGATCAGTAAAGGCGCCCGCCTGGATGCGCTGCTCCACCCGGGCGTAAAGAACATCGCCATACCAGCCATGTACGAAAACGCCAACCCGACCGCGGGCAGGCACCCTGCGCCAGTAACGCCACCAGTAGGGGCGTAGACGATCTTCCTCGCTGGGTGCCAACGCATGCACTTCGGTCTGGCGATTTTCCAGCCAGTGGTTGAGCTGGTTGACCAGCACGCTTTTATGGGTGGCTGCATGACCCGCCACAACCAGTATCACCGCCTTATCTTCCCGCTGCGCCATCTCCAGCTGGGCTTTCAGCAGGGCATAGCGCCGCGCTTTTTCATCCAGACCCGTCATGGTTACGCCTCTCCCAATAACCCAAGGCTGGCTGCAGGCGCCTGGCGACGAAGCCCGCGCGATAGCCAATGGCCAATCACACCGATAAGCAGCGCGCCGCCGAGAGGCAGCACCAGCCACAACATCCCATGCAGGCGCGGCGGTAGATCCAGCCAGTAGATATAAAGCACTCCGGTGGCAAGCTCTGCAAGGGCCGCGCCCATCAAACCGCTGGCAACGCCCAGCAGGGCATACTCGGCGCCCTGAATACGTGAAATCATCCGATTGCCTGCCCCGAATACCCGCAGCAGGCCACTTTCATGGGCACGTACCGGGCGGCTGGCCGTCAGGGCGGCATACAGCACGCTTACTCCGGCCAGCAATACCAGCGCCAGAATCAGCTCGATGGCACGCGTGACCTGGGTCAGCACATCGCGCACCTGGCCCAGAATGGCATCAACGTTAAGCAAGGTAACGCCTGGAAAGCGCTCAACCAGCTCACGGGTCAGGTTCTGTTCGTCCTCAGGCAGATAGAAGGCCGTAATAAAGCTATGGCCAAAGGTTTCCAGCACGCCGGGGGGGAAAATCACATAGAAGTTCGGGTTGAAGCTATCCCAGTTGAGGCTGCGCAAACTGGTTAAACGCGTCTTGATATCACGCCCGCCAACGCTGAATGTCAGGGTATCCCCTAACCCCAGCCCCAGGCGATTGGCCAGACCATCCTCCATGGAGACCGGCACCGGCGGCATCTGCTCAACGGCATCCAGCTCGGCCATCCAGCCGATGGAGGGCACCTCTTCGCCAGCATCGACGTCGAACCACTCTCCGGCCACTACTTCATTTCCTTCAGGAAGTTCTGCCTGCCAGGTGAGGTTCAACTCGCGGCGCAGGGCGTTATCACCGCGCGCCTCTGGGTCAACCGCCTGCTGGGGTGGCTTATCATTGATCCGGGTAATGCGCCCGCGCACCATCGGATAAAGAGTGCTTTGCGCCGCTACGTGCGGCGCAATCGTCTCTTCAAAGGGATCCCGCTCGGGGGGCTGAATGTTGAGAGCAAAATAGTTGGGCGTATTTTCAGGCAGCTGGGCCTGCCAGGTGGTCAGCAGATCACCGCGCACCAGCACCATCATGGCCATGGCAAAGAAAGTCACCGAAAATGCCAGCAGCTGACCCAGCCCTGCCTGACGCCGCCTGGCCAGCTGGCGCCCTCCCAGGCGCAACGCCTGCTGCCATTCGCCATGGCCTTTCAGGCCTTGCACAAGACGCAGCAAAGCGTTCAGCAACAAGGCACTCAATGCCCAGAGCAGTACCAGCATCACACCGCCACCGGCCAGCAGAGCGAGCGACAGCACGGCACTGCCCGAATAAAGCCACAGCAGGCCCCCGAACACCAGGGCCGCAAATACCACCACCAGCCAGGCTGAAGGCGGCAGCGGGTCGAGCTCCCGACGCAGTACCTTGAGGGCGCTGACCCGTTGGATACGTAACAGGGTCGGGCCGGCAAATCCCACCAGCACGGCAATGGCGGTAAAGACGCCCAGCAGCAGCGGCATGATACCCGGTGGTGGCAGCGTCATGGGCAAGAAATTGGCCAGCAGCGCCAGCAGGATGGCCTGCCCCACCAGACCCAGCAGTGCGCCCAACAATGAGGCCACCAGCGCCAGGCCGATCAGTTGTAGCCCGAAAATGATACCCAGCTGCTGCTGGCTGGCACCGAAACAGCGCAGCAAGGCAGCGGTATCCAGGTGTCGCTCGACATAGCGGCGAGTTGACATGGCCACGGCGACGCCCGCCAACAGCACCGCTGCCAGACCGGCAATACCCAGATAGCTTTCCGCCCGCTCCAGCGCATTGCCCAGCTGAGGCCGGTCCGCGCGAATGTCACGCACTTCAACGCCGTCACGGCGCAACTCATTCAATAATGGCTGAACGGCGTCGAGGGCTTGCGGCGGCCCTGCGGCGAGAATCTCGAACTCCACCCGTGAGCCTTCCTGAATAAGGCCGGTTGCCTCAAGATCGTCAACATGCACCATCAGGCGCGGATTGAAGTTACCAAAACCTGCCGATTGATCCGCTTCCCGTTCGATGAAGCCTGTAACCGTCAAGGTGGTGTCGCCCACCTTGATCTCATCCCCCAGCGCCAGATCAATCAGATTGGCCAGGCGAGGGTCTGCCCAGGCTTCCCCGGCAGGCGGGCCGGAGGCCAGAGATTCCACGCCGTCTCCGCGCTCAACCTGGGAGACCCCATAATGCGGGTAGACATCATCCACTGCCTTGAGGCTGGCCGGCTGGAAGCGTTCACCTTTGCGAATCATCGATACCAGATCCACCTGATCGCTCAGGGTAAACCCGGCGCCTTCCAGGGCGTCACGGACATCGGGGGCAAAGGGGTCGCGCTGCTCAATGACCAGATCGCCGCCCAGCAGCTGGCTGGCCTGACGTTCCAGCCCGCGCTCGATACGGTCGATAAAAAAGGCAATCATGGTCGATGCCGCAACGGCCAGCACCAGGGCCGCAAACAGGGCACGCACGTCTGCTGCGCGTAAGTCACGCCTCAGACTACGTCCTGCAAGGCGAAGATTATTGGCCGTCATGCACTTTCCCCGCTGGACACATCAGCCTCAGGCTGAAATTCGCTGAGATAACCGTTTTCAAGACGCAGGCAGCGGCTGCAGCGCCGCGCCAGGGCCTGGTCATGAGTCACCAGTATCAGGGTTGTGCCGGCCTCCTGGTTCAGGGAAAACAGCAGATCAATCACCTGGGCGCCAGTTTCCGGGTCAAGGTTGCCGGTGGGCTCATCGGCAAACACCAGTTCCGGGTCGGTTACAAAGGCACGGGCAATCGCCACTCGCTGCTGTTCGCCGCCGGAAAGCTGCTTGGGAAGATGGCTGGTACGCTCGCCAAGCCCAACCCGCTCCAGCCAGTACTGGGCTGTCTTCAGCTCGCCGGAACGGGGTGAAAGCTCAAGTGGCAGGAGTACGTTTTCAATGGCGCTCAGGGTCGGTAACAACTGAAAATTCTGAAACACGAACCCTACCCTGCCGGCACGCAAACCTGCCCGTCCGTCTTCATCCAGCCGGCCCAGAGCATGGCCAAACATCATCAGCTCGCCTTCACTGGGAATATCCAGTCCTGCCAACAACCCCAGCAGAGTGGATTTACCCGCCCCGCTTTTGCCAAGAATGGCCACACTTTCACCCGCCACGACGCTAATTGACAGGTTCTGTAATATGGATAATGTGCGTTCACCACTGGTAACGGTCTTGCATAAAGACGTTGCCTGAAGCACCGTGTTTGCGGCACCTTGCTGGCCAGAAGCGGTCAACGTTTCAGGCGTCACCCTGGATGATGAATCAGAGGAATCGGACATGAAGCGGAGTACCTTTTCAATAAGTGCTTTTTTAATACAGACGTTGTCAATAAAGGCGGGTTGGGGAAGACCCGGGTCCACAAGTGTGGCATGGCCGCTTGCGGTACTGCTAATGATGTTTGTCTTCTCAGTATCGGCCACCGCTCAGGCAGATGAGCGTCTGCGTCTGATGGTGATGGGTGATAGCCTCAGCGCTGCCTACAATATGGACCAGGAACAGGGCTGGGTCGCTCTCCTGGCTGAACGCCTGGGCGATGATGTCGACGTGATCAACGCCAGCGTCAGCGGTGAAACCAGCGGTGGCGGTGCCCAGCGCTTTCCTGACTTATTGCAACAGCATGAGCCTAACATGGTTCTTCTCGAGCTTGGTGGCAACGACGGTTTGCGCGGCCTTTCGCCACAGCAACTGCATGACAACCTGGCCCAGATGATCGAACAGAGCCAGGCCATGGATGCCGAGGTGATTCTCCTGGGTATTGATATACCACCGAACTACGGCGCCGCCTACCGAGAGGCGTTCAAGGACGTTTTCACCCGGCTCGCCGACCATTACGACGTTGCTTTGCTTCCTTTTCTGCTTGAAGGGGTGGCCCTTGATGACGAGCTGATGCAGAACGATGACATTCATCCTACCGCAGAAGCCCAGCCCATCATTCTGGAAAACGTCTGGCCATTGCTGGCCCCCAGAGTAGAGCGGCAGCTTGCCCACCAGGCCAGCGACTGAGGCGGTGTATCAGTCAGCGGTTTGCTGGCGTTGCTGCAGCCCCAGGCCACCGAGTATCAGTACCAGCCCGACCAGGGTGGAAGGCAGGATAGGTTCACCGACCACCCAGAAAAGCAACAGCAGCGAGATGGGCGGCGAAAGAAAGATCAGGTTGGAGACCTTGGCGGTGCGCGATACCTTATGCACCGCCAGCTGCCAAAGAATAAACGCAATCCCCATCTCAAACAGCCCCACGTAGACGCCCGCACCCAAGGCAGGCCAGCCATGCCAGTTAACCCCTGGCCCGAACAGCAACAGTACTGTCAATACTGGCAGGCCGACGCTGAAGTTCTGCCATTGGCCTACCAGCGGCTCGCGGGCATCCCGCGCATTGAGTAGCCAGTAAAGCGCCCACAACAGGGTTGAGGCCAGGGCCAGCAGCACCCCAAGGGAATCGGCAAACTGCACGTTCAGCACCTGCCCGCGGGTGGCAATCACCCAGACGCCCGCATAGGCCACCAGCCCGGCGACGATATCCATGCGCGTCAGCCGCTGGCCCAGAATTGGCACGGCCAGCAGGGCCATCGCCAGCGCCCAGGTGTAGTTGAGCGCCATGGCTTCCTGCCCAGGCAAGCGGTCGTAGGCGGCAAACAGCACCAGATAGTAGGCCACCGGGTTCATCAGGCCGGCCCAGGCCGCCGTGCGCCAGCCAGACGACAGCGCCTGCCGCCCCTGGCCACGCCATACCACCAGAGCGCCCATCAATAGCCAGGACACCAGTGCCGCCACCCACATCAGTTCTAACGGTGTCATCCATGCCAGCGCCACCTTGAAGGCCGTCGCCACCGTCGACCACAGCATGACCGCGCCCAGGCCATAGAGGATTGCCTGCCTATCCTGATTCATGCTTCATCCTCGCGAGGACTCTCTCTATCTTTCCTGGTCAGCGGGCACGCACTCGCCCTGGTAACTTGCGCTGTCGCAGGGATCCAGCACATATAACGAGACATCACGCCACTCCTATGTGGGCAAAAAGCTTGCTAGGCTAAAAGCTGAGTTTCATCATTTTTTTCATTTCAAGTGATTGGCAGGCAAGATGAAGGCTCTGGGCTTGCGATGGCCTTAACATAACAGCCGTGGAGGCGTAATGGCAGGACCTGACATTTCTCAGACGCAGATCTATGAATGGCTGACCGGGGATGAAAACACGCGGATGTGTGACGACATTCCTGACAGTGCCTGCAAGGATCAGCCGCAAAACTTTATGCGCCACCTGTGGGCCTCACTGGGCAACAAGCTGGCTGATGAACTCTCCAGTGCCCGGCTGGTACTGCCATGGCTGATGGGGGTGATCGGCGCACCGGTCTGGATGGTCGGTCTCTTGGTCCCCATTCGCGAGTCGGGCGCCCTTTTGCCGCAAGTGTTTGTCGCCGGTTTTATCCGACTCAAGCCCCAACGCAAATGGGTCTGGGTGGCCGGCGGGTTGCTGCAGGCGCTGAGTGCCCTGGCACTGGCACTACTGGCGCTCTTGGGCAAGGGCACCCTGGGAGGAGCGCTGGTATTAGCCTCACTGGTGGCACTGTCCCTGGCTCGCGGACTTTCTTCGATTGCCACCAAGGATGTAATGGGTAAGACCATTGCCAAAAAGCGCCGTGGCACCCTGATGGGCTGGAGCGGCAGCGTTGCCGGGGCGGCTACTCTGCTGGCCGGTGGCGTACTGATGCTGTTCGAGGACCGACCCGGCCAGCTTGCATTAGCCATACTGCTTGGCATTGCAGCACTTGGCTGGGCGCTTAACGCCTTTTGTGCAGCACGCATTCAGGAGTCACCCGGGGCTATCGACGGCGGCGAAAACGCCTGGGACAGTCTGAAGCTTGGTCTTTCGCTGCTTAAAGAAGACCGCACCTTTCTTCACTTCAACCTGGCCCGCGCCCTACTGCTGTCAAGTGCTCTGGCCCTGCCCTATATCGCACTACTCGGCCAGCAGCAGAGCGGCGCTCAGCTGGGGGGCCTGGGTCTGCTGGTGGTAGTATCCGGCCTGGCAGGCATGCTGGCTGACCCTGTTTGGGGCAAACGCGCGGATACCTCCAGTCGCCGGGTCATGCGCGATGCCGCGGCGGGCACCGTGTTTTGCTGCCTGGCTGGCGCCCTGCTGGCCTGGCTACCGGCCGGATGGACCTCACAAATCTGGCCTTATGCGTTGATCTATGGATTATTGGTCATTGTCCATCACGGAGTTCGCCTGGGGCGTAAAACCTATCTGGTGGATATGGCCAGACAGGATAATCGCGCCCTTTATGTGGCGCTTTCCAATACCCTGACGGGCATTTTGATGTTGATAGTGGGGGGTGTCCTTGGCGGTTTGGCCCAATGGCTTGGCAGTGGGGCATTGCTGGTTGTACTCGCCGCAGCGGCCCTTGGTGCCATACTCAGTGCCCAACAACTGCCAGAAGTAGAATAAGCGAGTGAACTTAATGACGTAACGGAAGTAACAGAACCATGGCATCAGAACCTGTCAAAGTATCAAGCATGGATTGCATTACCCGCTGTTGCTCGACAATATAGCTAGCATGGTAAGCAAGCCAGACAAGGCGACATTTGCTATTGTGGTTCTGATACACTGTTAAATAAACTGACAAGCACCCAAAGAAGTGCCGATTGACCATGGCTCACTTATAAAATGGTCGGCGGAAAGGACTGGAGCTGCAACAGGAAACTCTTAATGAAACGATCTCCCTTGATCAGCCCGGAATTACTCGAGCGGATTGTTGACGCTTCCGAAGACGGCATTGTAGTTGCCGAACAGGAAGGCGACGAAAATATTCTGATCTATGTCAACAAAGGCTTCGAGCGACTGACAGGCTACAGCGCGGACGAAATCCTCTATCGCGATTGCCGTTTTCTACAGAACGATGACCGCGACCAGGAGGCGCTTAAGGCAATTCGGGTCGCACTGAAGGAAGGAAGGCCCTCGCGTGAAGTGCTGCGCAATTACCGCAAGGACGGCAGCACCTTCTGGAACGAGCTGTCCATCACGCCTGTCTACGATGAAGACGACAAACTGATGTATTACATCGGCGTACAGAAAGACGTTACGGAACGGGTCGAAGCCCAGATGGCACTTGATGCCCTGCGCAAACAGCAGGAAGATACCCACCAATAGCGGGAAGAAAGCCTGAGCTATCAATGTCCAATGTCAGTAAAAAATGCATCAGGGGCTTGATCTCCAACCCTGTCAGCGCTATACAGCGATAAATGCAGCCATGTTGTTGGTGACTGTCGCGATATGACACTGCCCTTCACTATGGTGACATCTAAAGCTGCCGGTTTACCGGCTTGGGTTGGAGAGCCTTGATATGCGCCGTGACCCCATTGATCGCAGCACCCATTACTATTGCCCGTCTGAACATCCCTCGGCGTTTCCCGACAGCGATGACCTGGATTCCCAGGACGCTGTCAACGACGACCAGTATGGGCGCAGCCGTTCGCGTAAACGCGATACGCTGACAGCCCGACGTCGCGTTGAAGCACTACTTGAAGAGCGTCGTCTGAGTAAAGCCCTTGACGACGACTGGTACAGCGACGACTGAGTGCTGCATTCCCTGGCCTGGCCTTCGTCGCATCTGAGCAGTGCCCGGTTTCAGCATAGGGTGCTGGCCTTTAGTCAAGCTCGGCACTATCATCATGAAACACCTGCCTGGTGTAACGGCTGAACCGTTGTCCACTGTTTTGCTCACCAGGTAAGCAGTGACTTTTTCAATCACTATCGTCCATTTCCCAACCTATCGGATTTCCATGGCGCAATACGTTTATACCATGAACCGGGTCGGCAAAATTGTGCCACCCAAGAAACAGATTCTTAAAGATATCTCACTGTCTTTCTTTCCTGGTGCCAAGATCGGCGTACTGGGTCTGAACGGTGCAGGTAAATCGACGCTCCTGCGTATCATGGCCGGTGTCGATCAGGAGTTTGAAGGCGAAGCCCGCCCCATGTCAGGCATCAATGTCGGCTACCTGCCCCAGGAACCGGCGCTGGATGATGACAAGAACGTTCGCGACACCGTCGAAGAGGCGCTTGGCGCACTGAAAGAGGCGCAGGAACAACTGGACGCCGTTTATGCGGCCTATGCCGAGCCAGACGCCGACTTTGATGCTCTGGCCAGCGAGCAGGCCCGCCTCGAGAACATGATTGAAGCCGCCGATGCGCATAATATCGAGCGTAAGCTTGATGTGGCCTCCGAGGCACTGCGTCTTCCCCCCTGGGAAGCCACAGTCGGCCACCTGTCGGGCGGTGAACGTCGCCGGGTAGCCCTGTGCCGTCTGCTGCTCTCAAATCCTGACATGCTGCTGATTGACGAGCCTACCAACCACCTTGACGCCGAATCCGTTGCCTGGCTGGAACGCTTCCTGCACGATTATAGCGGCACGGTTGTCGCCATTACCCACGACCGCTACTTCCTGGATAATGTGGCCGGCTGGATTCTCGAACTTGACCGCGGTCAGGGCATTCCGTTTGAAGGCAACTATTCTCAGTGGCTTGAACAGAAAGATCAGCGCCTGAATCAGGAAGCCAAACAGGAAGCCTCGCGCCAGAAAGCCATCAAGCAGGAGCTTGAGTGGGTGCGCTCCAACGCCAAGGGCCGTCAGGCCAAAAGCAAGGCACGCCTCAACCGCTTTGAGGAAATGCAGTCGGGTGATTTCCAGAAACGTAACGAGACCAACGAGATCTATATTCCGCCAGGCCCGCGCCTGGGTGACAAGGTCATCGAGTTCCACAATGTCACCAAGCGGTTTGATGACAAGCTGCTCTATGAAGACCTGTCATTTAGCATTCCGCCCGGCGCCATTGTCGGGATCGTTGGCGGCAACGGCGCGGGTAAGTCGACGCTGTTCAGACTGATTACCGGACAGGAACAACCCGATGCCGGCGAAGTGGTCATCGGTGAAACCGTCGACATTGCCTACGTTGAACAGCTTCGCGATGCTCTGGATGACAAGCAGACCGTCTGGGAAGCCGTGTCAGGGGGCCAGGATATTCTCAACATCAATGGCTATGAAGTGGCGTCGCGCGCCTACGTTGGGCGTTTCAACTTCAAGGGTAATGATCAGCAAAAGCGTCTGGATGAGTTATCCGGCGGTGAACGTGGTCGTTTACAGCTGGCACAGACCCTGAAACAGGGCGCCAATGTATTGCTGCTGGACGAACCTTCCAACGACCTGGATATTGAAACCCTGCGCGCCCTGGAAGAAGCCCTGCTGGCCTTCCCTGGCTGTGCCATGGTGATCTCGCACGACCGCTGGTTCCTCGACCGCATCGCCACCCACATTCTGGCGTTCGAAGGGGATTCCCAGGTGGTGTTTTTTGACGGTAATTACACCGAATATGAAGAAGATCACAAAAAGCGCGTCGGCAATGACACCCCCAAGCGCATGAAGTACAAGCGTATCGACGCCTGATCGAGGCGTTCGACAGACAATGCTGCTGACTGGCACCCCGACGTTTGTTTCCCTCAGAAACAGGCCACGGGGTGCTTTTTTTAACTCTGCTTTCAGGTCTGATTGGACCACTGACGCCTTTGGCACTACCCATCAGGGAGTTTCTCCATGGCCGACAAGCGATCAGATTCGCCACCCAGCCTTTTGATCACAGGTTGCTCAAGCGGCATTGGTCACGCTGCTGCGCACACCATGCAATCGCGTGGATGGCGAGTGTTGGCAACTGCCAGACAGCGCGCCGATGTCCAACGCTTAAAACAGGAAGGCCTTGAAGCCTTTCAGATTGATCTTGCCGACAGCCGCTCGATCAAGGCTGGCGTGGCAGAGCTGATGACGCGTACCGGGGGCAAGCTTGATGCACTTTTCAACAACGCCGCCTACGGGCAGCCGGGAGCAGTGGAGGACCTGAGCCGCGAGGTGCTGCGCCAACAACTGGAGGTCAACCTGCTGGGCACCCATGAACTGACCGCCCGGGTTCTGCCGATGATGCGCGCGCAGGGCCACGGCCGAATCGTCCAGAACAGCTCCGTGCTTGGGTTTGCTGCACTCCCCTATCGAGGCGCCTATATATGCTCTAAATTTGCGCTTGAAGGGCTGACGGATACCCTGCGTCTGGAGCTGGATGGCAGTGGCATCCATGTCAGCCTGATCCAGCCTGGCCCGATCAACAGCCGTTTTCGTGACAATGCCTACCGCGCATTCAAGGACAACATTGATGCCGTAAATAGCGCTCATGCCTCGACCTATCAGAAGGTACAGGCCCGACTGGCAGGAGCGGACGGAGGCAAGACACCTTTCGCCCTTGATCCTGATGCTGTCGTAAACCGATTGATTCACGCACTGGAGCATCCGCGCCCAAAAGCTCGCTATGCGGTTACCTTGCCTACGCGGTTATTCAGCCTGTTAAGACGCATACTGACAAGCCGGGGCATGGATGCCGTCCTGCTACGCTCAACGCGTGCTGAGCGTCGTTAGGCGCCTCCTGATGGCGACTGCTCGACCTTGTCCGGACAAACACAAAGGCTCACCTCGCCTTAACGCCGTGATCAGCCTGCTGGCCAGGTGAATTCCCGCCCACCCATGAGGTGCATGTGGATGTGATAGACCGTCTGGCCACCCATTTCATTACAATTCATCACTACCCGATAGCCGTCTTCAGCAAAGCCTCTTTCCCTGGCCAGCTGGGCGGCGGTGTACTGCAGGCGACCGATCATCGCCAGATCAGGCTCTTCAATATCATTGAGGGTCGCAATATGCGTTTTGGGAATAATCAGAATATGCGTGGGTGCCTGCGGATTGATATCGTTAAAGGCCAGCACCTCATCGTCTTCATAAACGATATCCGCGGGGATTTCACGCTTGATGATCTTGCAGAACAGACAATCCATGAAAAGCTCCTGACTCAGGATGTGGCGGGTTGTTGGCCAGCGGTGACAGCAGGCACTGTACTTCCAGCTTAGCGAAAACGGCGCTGGGCGAGCAAATGACGGACCAGCGGGGCAAGAATCAACTCCATCGCCAGTGACATTCGCGACCCCGGCACCACCAGGGTGTGGGGGCGTGACATAAAGGCGTCCTGGATCATCGCCAGCAGCCAGGGAAAATCCACTTTTGATGGGTCACGGAAACGAATGACCACGAAGGACTCGGAGTCAGTCGGAATATCCTGCACCTCGAAAGGGTTAGACGTATCCACTGTCGGAACCCGCTGGAAATTGATATGGGTGCGCGAGAACTGTGGTTGGATGTAGCGCACATAATCATCCATGCGTCCCAGAATGGTGTCTATAACGGCTTCCTGAGAGTAACCCCGCATCTTGGTGTCACGATCGATCTTCTGGATCCACTCCAGGTTCATGGTGGGGGCCACGCCAATCATCAGGTCCACATGACGGGCAATATCGTAGTCTTCCGTCACCAGGCCACCGTGTAACCCCTCATAAAACAGCAGATCCGTACCACAGGGTAATGACTGCCATTCGGTAAAGGTACCTACCCGATACCCCGCCTCGATCTTCTGTTTATCTTCCGCGTGGATATAGTGACGGAACTGTCCTGTGCCGTGTTCACCGTATTCGCTGAAAAGGCCTTCAAGACGATCAAGCAGGTTGGCTTCTACCGCAAAATGCGAGAGCTCATCCTTGCGCTCCGGTTCTTCACGAAACATGCGATGCAGCTCTTTGCGGGTATAGCGGTGGAAGGCATCGCCATCCACCATGGCCGCATGCACGTCCTCACGCTGGAACATGCGTTCAAAGCTGCGCCGCACCGTGGTGGTACCCGCCCCGGATGAGCCTGTCACAGAGATAATCGGATATTCGCGGGACATCAGCAAAGTCTCGCTTTGGCCAGGGCCTGGACAACCTCGGCCGGCACTGCCACCGGGTTACCCGCGGTGCTGTCCATTACCAGCAGATTAAGACGTGCCGTTGCCACCAGCCGCGCGCCTTCATCCGCGAGCACCCGGTGATAGACGCTCAACGCTTTGCCAGCCGGATCAGGAATCGCAGTTTCGACCACCAGAACATCAGGGCAACGCGCTTCACTTTGATACTGCACGGCCAAATCTGCCACCACGCTGTGGAAACCCGCCAGGTCCCACTCGGGATAGCCGACCGCCATCAGCGCCTGTGAACGGGCTTCATGAAGCAAGGACACCAAGGCATCATGACCCAGATGACGGCCATAGTTCATATCCGTCACCCGCACACTGACCGAATGATGGTGAATCACTGCATCAGTGGGAAAGTTGAGCTTTACACGCTCCATTTTTTGGGCTCCATTCGATACGTTTGGTCTGACAGCATCAGCGGCGGCGTTTGACAGGTTACCGTCATGTCGTCAACGAGACTGCTCGCGGGTAATCGCCCGAAAGGCAATATCCGACCGGTATTCGGCGCCTTCCCAGCGAATCCTGGCAACGCCCTGATAGGCGAGTTGTTGCGCCCGGGAAACGCTATCACCCAGGGCCGTCACACACAGGACACGCCCACCCGCCGTGGTAATCTCGCCCCTCGGTGACAGGGCCGTGCCGGCGTGGAACACCTTGCAGCCACATTGTTCTGCAGCCGCCAACCCTTCAATCACATCGCTTTTACGATAATGGCCGGGGTAGCCACCTGCCGCCATGACAACGCCTACAGCCGCGCGCGGATCCCACTCACAGGTGTATCCGGCAAGCCGGCCTTCAGCACCCGCCAGGCATAGCTCAGTAAAGTCAGACATCAGACGCAGCATGATCGGCTGGGTCTCAGGGTCTCCGAAACGGCAGTTGAACTCGATCACTTTCGGCTGTCCGGCTGAATCAATCATCAGGCCCGCATACAGGAAACCACTATACGGCATGCCTTCGGCGGCCATGCCCTTTACGGTGGGCAAAATCACTTCCTGCATGATGCGCTTATCAACGTCCGGCGTCACAACCGGTGCCGGTGAGTAGGCGCCCATACCGCCAGTGTTAGGGCCTTCATCACCGTCGTAGGCACGCTTGTGGTCCTGGCTGGTGGCCATCGGCACTACATTGTTACCGTCGACCATGACGATAAAGCTGGCCTCTTCGCCTTCAAGAAACTCCTCGATCACCACACGGGCGCCAGCATCGCCAAAGGCGTTGGCTTCCAGCATATCGCGGATGGCCGCCTCGGCTTCTGCTTCATTCATGGCGACGATCACCCCTTTTCCGGCCGCCAGGCCGTCAGCCTTGATGACAATCGGCGCACCCCTTTCATGCAGATAGGCCAGCGCAGGCGCCACCTCGGTAAAGGTCTGATAGGCAGCACTGGGGATGTGATGACGGGCCAGAAAATCCTTGGTGAAAGACTTGGAGCCTTCCAGCTGTGCAGCGGCCTGGGTCGGGCCAAAAATCGCCAGCCCTGCTGACTGAAACAGGTCTACCACACCTTCTACCAGCGGCGCTTCAGGACCCACCACGGTCAGATCTACCTGCTCTGCCCTGGCCAGCGCCAACAGGCCTTCAAGATCGCTGACGGCAATATCAATATTCTCCAGCCTGGGTTCACTTGCCGTGCCCGCATTGCCCGGCGCCACCAGAACTTTTTCTACCTTTTCCGATTGCGCCAACTTCCAGGCCAGCGCATGTTCGCGGCCACCGCCGCCTATCATCAAAACCTTCATGTGAGCCCTTTTCGGCAGGAATCATCGTAATATCGCGAAGCGCCTATTATGCCACAGCCAGTTCATACCTGTTGATGACAGCTGTCTTCCCCCCATACGCCTGTTAGCCAGTGCGTCAATCAGCTATCCGCTTCATCATTACTTTTCTTGCGGGTATCCACGCCGGGCGCGTTGTCATTCTTATTGATGGTGTTCTGCCAGAAGCGCATGTTTTCTTCAGCCAGTTCGCGCATGAATTCCATGGGTGAATGACGAATGGCTTTCTGCCATTGATCCTGCATGCGTTTTTGCTGCGTCAACATCAGCTGGGTGCCTTGCTCCAGGTAGCGCGCCAGGGGCAAGGGGGAGGACATATCGTAAACACGTATCAACTGGGCCAGCAGGTCATTGGAGAACACTTCTGACTCTCCGTCAGCCTGTTCCTGCTCGATAATAATCGAGAGCAGAATGGTACGCGTGATATCCTCACCGCTTTTTGCATCTTC
This sequence comes from Halomonas sp., assembly GCF_007625055.1. Taxonomy (GTDB): domain Bacteria; phylum Pseudomonadota; class Gammaproteobacteria; order Pseudomonadales; family Halomonadaceae; genus Vreelandella. The sequence goes on along the minus strand of NZ_VMQS01000002.1, from coordinate 47,562 downwards.
AACGCGAAAAGCCGCATCCTCCAGAATCAGTCTGCGCAAGTCTTCCAGCGTAACATAGCGACTTTGCTCGGTATCATACAAACGACGATTGGCATACTTACGAATCACACGCACGGCGACTCTCCTTGAAATGCTAAAAAGCGGGTATTCTCATTGCAGCTATTGTGCCTGCCCTGCGCCACCATGCAAGCACAGAGATAATTATCCGCCTTTTCAACAGATATTGAACCCGTACAGCGAGCAAAATGAACGTCATCTTATTCCCTCCCGAAGAGGCCACCACGCCCGATGAGTTTTACATTCGGGATGCTCGACGCCTGCGCCACCTGCGAGATGTATACCGCGCCCAACCACAGGACAGCTTTTCGGTTGGCCTGCTGGGCGGTCGGCTCGGCAAGGCAACCTTGCAGTCACTTGATACAGACCATGCCAGGCTGACCGTAGACGCGCTTGATACACCGCCGCCACCTGCCTTGCCGGTGCATCTGGTGCTGGCGCTGCCCAGGCCGCGCATGCTGGCCCGTTCGCTGGAACACATCACCGCGCTAGGCGTAAAGCAGATCACCCTTCTGCACACCCGCCGGGTAGAAAAAAGCTATTGGCAATCGCCTGAGCTGGACAGCGACAAGATCCATCAACATCTGCTCTTAGGGCTTGAGCAGGCCAAGGACACTGTCTTGCCAAAGGTCACCTTGCGTAAAGGTTTTCGTCCCTTTGTTGAAGATGAGCTGCCCGGCCTGCTGGACAATCGGCGTGGTCTACTGGCCCATCCAGGCATGCCTGATGCCTGTCCGCGCGGCATTGAAGACGACACGCTCCTGCTGATCGGGCCAGAAGGCGGGTTTATCGAATGGGAAGTGGAAAAGATGGTGGCCGCTGGCTGCAAAGGCATCCACCTGGGGTCACGTATCCTGCGCGTCGAGACCGCCGTCACCGCTTTACTGGCCCGGCTTTTCTGATCCGCACTCAGTCAGGCAAGGCCAAAGGCAGATTAATCGCCTTTTATTCATCCGGCTCATGGGGAACAAAGAAACTGTCAGCGTTACAGCTCGGAGTGTTATGCAGGAAGGTCTCGCGCACATCAAGCAGTCCCAGGTGACGGATTGTCCGGCGCCCCAGCAGCATGGGGTAATTCATGTCTTCCCGGTCGCGCAAGCTGAACTGCTCTTCATAGATGGTATTGCCAATACACACTTTGAGCAGCACAACAGGGCGTTCATCGCGTCCACCGGCGCCACGCACTCTGAGGTCTCGGTACAAGGGCCGTTGCAACTCGTTACTGAACAGCTCACCGCTTTCCTGATCTTCCAGCTTGAGACGAAAGCGCACCCACTCTTCACCACTTCGGGTAAAGGTATCAATATCACGCGCATCCAATGAGGAAGTCAGAGCGCCGCTATCAAGCTTGGCTTTCACCTGAATTCCCCAGGGCATCATCACAGCATTCTCAACCCAACCGAATACGTCAGGATGAGGGGTTTGTGAGGCATCCTGACCTTCCTCTTCAGCATGAACAACCGCCGACCCGAGACCCACCAACAGCATTCCACAGATCAGACGTATGGCCAGGCGCGCGGGTAGGTTGACCGCTGTCCTGGCAAGGTAATACGAACCCTTGGCTATGTATTGCGCACTTGCCATACACCCTCTGAGGTGACCCCCTGAAAATAAGTGTTTAACGCTGTTTGATGCGTTCCAGAACCGCCTGGGTGGCAAAGCCGTCAGGCACCATCCCTTGATCGCGCTGGAAGGCTCTCAGGCCATTGCGCGTATTGGGCCCCAGAATGCCATCGGCACCGCCCACGCTGTAACCCAGTGCGTTCAGGCCTTGTTGAAGTTCACGCACATCATCGCGGGTCAAAGGCTGCTGATCACGTGGCCAGCCCTGCTGAACACCTTCACGTCCGGCGATGGCATCACTCAAGGTGGCGACTGCCAACGCATAGCTGGTGGCATTGTTATAGCGCAGAATGGAACGGAAATTTTGCCCGACCATGAAGGCCGGCCCCTGGGCACCAGCCGGTACAATCACTGCCGCACTGTCAAGCGCTGGCAGACCACCGCCATTGGCTGCACGCACGCCCTGAGCGGCCCATTCGGCCGAGCTGAGACGCTCGGTCTGGGCGTAGTCATAACCTTCTGGCAAGGTCACTTCAACACCCCAGGGCTGGTCTGGCTGCCAGTTGGCACGGGCAAGATAGTTGGCCGTGGAGGCCATGACGTCGGGAATACTTCCCCAGATATCGCGACGCCCATCACCATCGCCGTCTTTTGCGTAAGCTTCAAAGCTCGATGGAATAAACTGTGTATGCCCCATGGCACCTGCCCAGGAACCGACCATGTCCTGCGCGGCGATATCGCCGCTGTCGATAATCCTCAGAGCAGCCAGCAGCTCACCGCGAGCAAAATCGCTGCGCCGGCCATCGTAGGCCAGGGTTGCAAACGCATCTAATGCCGAAAAATCACCGAAGTTGCCGCCATAATTACTCTCTATCCCCCAGATGGCCACGATCACTTCCGCTGGCACCCCATAACGTTCTTCCATACGTGCGGCTGTCTGACGATGCTGCGCCAATTTGTCGCGTCCGTTCGTCACGCGGGTGCTGGAGACCGCACTGTCCAGATACTCCCAGATGGGCCTTACAAACTCGGGCTGGTAACTATCCAGCTCGACCACTCTTTCCAGGTAGCGAACATCGTCCAGGGCCGACAGCGCCTGCTGGCTGATGCCCTGTGCCGCAGCGTCGCGCTTGAACGCCGCCAGCCAGGCGTCGAAGCTGGCATGATCTTGCAAACCTGACCCGGAAGGCTTTGCCGAGGGTGACGATTGGGTATTCTGGGCCAGTAGCGTCGAAGACTGTTCCGCCAGAACAGGATTAGCATCCGCCTCCTCCTGTCCTGATGGCGGCTGCGCTGACGCGCAAGCCGAAAGCAGGGTTATGGGTAACACCAGGGCAATACCCAGGCGTAAAGGGCGATAGGCTACTGAGCGCATTTTGAGAGGAAACATCAGTTCAGTCCTTTAAACAGTCAATAAATAAGTCCATCTACACCGATTTATATCAAAAACCCCAGGCACTCTCGCCCAGCCGCATTACCATACCGGCATGGGCCAGTACCACGACGACAGTGAGTACCGAACGCAAAAGCAGGTACCACTTGGGCCAGCCAAAACGGCCTTCGCTACTGAGATCGTATATCCAGACCAGCACAAAACCAATCATCAATACCCAGATCCCCACCACCGGGTTGAGCATCAAGGCAGGCCAGGCAATCAGACTAGGCAACATCGCCAGGGCCAGACGACGAATATCACCGGGCATGCGTGTCCTGTCAGCGCGTTGCAGGACAGCCCCCCAATGGGCGCCTCCCAGAAATGACAGGATGACCGCTGCGTAATACAGAAAACCATAGACCGCTGTGACCTGCCAGGCCGTCGGGCCCAGAAAGGCCACCACCAGACAGGCGATAAAAGGGATCAGCCCGGACAGGCCGAGCCCCCAGGCGGTGCGATGGCGGGTCATTAACGCCGCTGGAAATCCGCTTGTACTCATTCAGCGACCTCTCATGGAGCAACTTGATCAATCAGCCAGGGTTGCCAGGCTTGCGGTTCCACTCTGGGAGGCGAAAAATGCGAGGGCGCAGCACGCCAGGGCTGATGCCGAGCCTTACCTTCAGGCAACGTAGCCAGATCGGGTAACCAGTGAGCCACATATTCACCGTTTGGATCATACTGGCAGGCCTGCTTGAGCACATTGAAGTACCGATCCTGGCGTGGGTCTCTTCCGACACCGGCAACATAACGCCAGTTCCCCCAGTTGGAAGCAACATCATAATCCATCAGGCAGTGTTCAAACCAGGTTGCGCCAAGCCGCCAGTCTACGTTCAGATCCTTGACCAGAAAACTGGCCACGTTCTGTCTGGCACGGTTTGACATCCAGCCAGTACTGGCAAGCTCGATCATGGCTGCATCGATAAAGGGTACGCCAGTGTTGCCTTCTTGCCAGGCGACAAAAGCAGCATCCGGTGTCGGCAGGCCTGAAGGGCCAAACAACCTGTGCTGTTCCAGTACTGCCGCCAACTGAAAGTATTCACGCCATAATAGCTCAAAGACAATCCAGTAGCTGGACTCGGTGCTGCCGTTGCGAGCTTCCCAGGCGCGTACTTCCTGGACGATCTGACGGGGTGACAGGCAGCCATGCGCCAACCAGGGAGAAAGATGAGTCGAAAAATAGTCACCCAACAGACCATTACGCGTCTGCTTATAGGTAGCAGGACCGTTATGCTCCCAGATAAAAGCACGCAAACGTTCATGCCCGGCAGCTTCCCCGCCTGCCCAGGCCATGTCCTTACGTTCATCAGGATTCCAGCCTGCTGACAGTTCGCAGACCTGCTTGAGCGGGGGAAAGCCCCTGGGCGCTGCATCTGGCCAGAGAGGCAAGGTGATCGGAGCCTGTGTCGCCGACGGCACATCACAGTGCTTTTCAACCTTGCGCCGGAATGCCGAAAAACTGCCAGGTAGTGCGTCGTTGCCGAAGGGGAGTTGAGCTTGATCAAATAGCCGGTTGTTTTCCACCAACTCCAGTTCAGTATCGCCTTCCAGCAAGGGCACGATGGCGGATATGTGGTTATTTTCTTCACTGCCTGATTGATGTGATACCCGGACAGCACGGGCGGCGAAATGATTGGCCAGATTCGCTACTTCTTCGGCAGGCGAGCCAATACGCACCAGCAGGTCACTGCCGCGTTGCAGCAACTCACCCCGCAGTTCCATCAGGCTTTCCCATAGAAAACGAAGCCGCGGCGGCCCGATCCGGGCAACGTTCTGATCAGGAATCGCCTGTTCAAGCCAGCGCTCATCCAACACATAGACACATAGCAGTTGTTCCGGGCGTGATGTGAAATTCAACAAAGGGTTATCAGCAATACGCAAATCATTGTGCAACCAGACAATATCAACGATGGAACGGGTCATGGGCTTGTCTCCTCTTTACGCTGCGCACCTTTGGCAGTGGATTTTTTTGCCGTTCTGCGGCAGCGCTCGCTGCAATAGCGCACATTGTCCCAGTCGCGGGCCCACTTTTTTCGCCATGCAAAAGGGCGTTGACAGAAAACGCAGATTTTTTGGGGTAAGTCAGCTTTACGTGGCATTATAATTAGTCAGCTAATTAAATATTCTACAAAATAAAAAATCAGTATAATTATTGTACATGCCAATACGGCAGATCACCACCAGTAAGGTATTTTCTATTCAATCGACCATGACTTTTCAGGCATTAAAAAAGCCATTCGTATGAATGGCTTAATAGAAGTCAATCGGGCTGACTACCCCACTGCCAGCCCGTCAGTCGGGATCGGTATCACGGGGCTGGCGTTTGGCGTTTTCCTGAGTTTCCATGCCACTTTTCAACTCATGGGTGAGGGGGTCATAGTTGGGCCGCAGCTCATCCTTGACGGTACCACTCCATAACTTGGAGCCTACAAAATACCCGGCCCGCCCTATGACATGCGCCGCTACCGGCGCCGTCATCAGGATGAACACAACGATTGCCAGGGCCCTGGCGACGATGCTGGTCTCGGCAAAATGCATGGCGGCCGCCACCATGATCAACATGACACCCAGCGCTGCCGCCTTGGTTGTGGCATGCATGCGGGTAAGCAGATCCGGTAGGCGCAAGATACCAATTGACGCCAGCAACATGAACAGTGATCCGGCAATAATCAGCGTTCCCTTGATAAGATCAATCATCCCTTGGGCCTCCACGTTCCAGAAAACGAGCAAAACCAATGGCTGCGAGAAACCCCATCAGAGCGATAACAATCGCCGCATCAAGAAAACTGGGGATCCCGGATTTGATCGCGTGTAGCCCCACCATTCCCACTATGGTGGTTGTAAACAGTTCCAGTGCTATCACCCTGTCTGGCAGACTCGGCCCGCGTACCACCCGCACAAAGGCAAGTACCAGCGCCAGGCTCATGATCACCTGGCCAATCAGAAACACATGATTCATCAGCGAAAAAGCTCCAGTGCGCGATGTTCCATCTCTTTGAGGTTACGACGCAAACCTTCCTCGTCATCCAGAAACATCGCATGGATATACAGCACTTTGCGGTCATCGGAAACATCCAGACTCAGGGTGCCGGGCGTTAATGAAATCAGGTTGGCCACCATGGTAATTTCCATCTCGGTTTTAGCATTCAGCGGCATGGCAATCACGCCAGGGCGCATGTGCCAGGGCGGCGTCAACACGTCAAAGGCAACGCGCAGATTGGCCTGAATTAACTCTTTAAGAAAAAAGCCCACAAAACCAATAATCCGCGGAACACGCGCCGGATACCCCTTGAGGGATGCCAACTGGGGTTCAATCAGCACCAGGCTGATATAACCAAACACCAACCCCACCAGCAGGTTAAGGCCGCTGAAATCACCGGATAACATCACCCAGGCAAGCCCCAGCAACAGATTCCAGATCGCCCCTGTCATGGTGCACCCCCTTCACGTTGAGCACCCTCTTGCGGCGCTGTTACCTGGTCGATCCATTCAGCTTCATTTCCTGGCGTCACCCCCAGCACCGCTTCGATATAATGTTCTGGCGCCAGCAACTGGTCACCAACCAGGTTCATCGTCTGCATGATAGGTTCGGCAAAGATCCCGATCATCAAGGTTGCCGCTGCCAGCATCATCACCGGGAAATACATCATGCCAAGACTGGGTTTTATTAGCCGACCGTCATCTCCACCAGGCGTTACATTTTCCGGCACCTGATTGTCTTCCGGTAGGGTTTTCCAGAAAACCTCGTTCCACAGCTTGACCATGGAGTAGAGCGTCATGAAACCGACTGCCAGTGCGATGCCGGTAACCACATAGGCCTCGGCCTCGATGCCGGCGCGTACAATCACAAACTTGGCAAAAAAGCCGGATAGCGGCGGAATACCGGCCAGCGAAAACGCTGAGAAAAAGAAGGCCACTGCCAGCCAGGGGCGTTCGCGATACAGCCCTCCCATCTTTTTAAGCTGATAGGTGCCTAACAGACGATGAGTTATCCCGCTGATCAGGAACAGGTTGGTCTTCACGACCATGTTGTGGAGTACCGCAAACACCCCACCGGCGATGGCCAACGGCGTATAAAGCGCCAGGCCCAGCAACATATAGCCTATCTGGCTGACGATATGGAACGACAGAATGCGCCTGAACTCGAACTGTGCCGCCGCGCCCAGCACCCCGGTGACCATGGTAATGGCCGCGGCCCAGAGCATGATATCCTGCAGATACTCCATGCTCTGATCAAATACCAGGGTAAACACCCTGAACAGGGAATAGACCCCCACCTTTGTCAGCAAGGCAGCAAACAGCGCAGACACCGCCACCGGTGGAGTGTGATAGGACGCAGGTAGCCAGAAAAATAACGGGAAAGCCGCCGCCTTGATGCCAAAGGCCACCATATACATGACCGCCAGCACTTCCACCATGCCGCTGTGCTCGGCAGCGTCCAGTCGCAGCGCGATATCTGCCATGTTGAGCGTGCCCACAGTACCGTAGGTCAGGCCTACCGCGGTCAGAAAGATAATCGAGGCCAGCAGGTTCAGGGTCACATATTTGATTGCGCCTTCCATCTGTGCCCGTTCGCCACCCAGAATCATCAGTGCGAAGGAAGCCACCAGCATGACTTCGAACCAGACATAGAGATTAAAGATATCGCCGGTCAGAAAAGCACCTGCTACGCCGGCCAGAAGAAGGTGCATCAAGGGGTAATAGCCAAATTTTTCATGTCCGCGGCCGGTGGTTGCCAGTGAATAGATACCCATCAGCAAGCCGATAATGGCCGTCATAAGCACCATTACCGCACTCAGCGCATCAGCGACCAGGACAATGCCAAAAGGCGCCGGCCAACCGCCCATTTCCAGGGTGATATAGCCCTCCTCCATCACACCGACAAACAGCCAGAGGCTCACCACCAGAAGGGCCAGGTTACCGCCAACACCCAGAAAGCGCTGCACCGGACGCGAACGCCAGAACAGCAGCGAAATGGCCCCGGACAGAAGAGGTAACAGAACGGGCAATGCGACTTCAGGCCTCACGTGTCAGTTTCCTTCATCTTGTCCAGATCATCCGCCTTGACCACTTCGTAGGCACGCCGGATCAGTACGACAGCAAATGCCAGCACGCTGAAAGCAATCACGATAGCGGTCAGTACCACCGCCTGGGGCAGCGGATCAGCCACATTGCCCGCCGGGGCACTCATTCCCTCGGGTATTAACGGCGGCGCACCTCGGGTCATCCCTGCGGTGGTAAAAATCAGCAGGTTGGCCGCATTGGAAAGCAGCATCAGCCCTATCACCAGCTTGACGATCGAACGCCTGAGCATCATGAAAATGGCCGTGGCATAAAGTATTCCAATTGCAACTGCCATTAGCGGTTCCATACAGAGCCTCCTTTTGGCATCTGGATACAGCGACGGTTATGGCTCATCCTTATCCACCTCCATCAGCGACATGACCATGCCTGTGACCGCGCCAAACACAGCCAGGTAGACGCCAATATCAAAAATCAGTGGCGTGGATGCCTTGAAATCAACCACGGGTATCGTCCACCACTGCGCCGTCATAAAAGGCTCGCCCATAAACCAGGCCGGCACGACCGAGATCATGCCCAATAACAGCCCGGCACCGATCAGGTCCCGAGGGTCTATCATGCGCAGTACGTCTCGGGTCGCACTCACGCCGAAGGCAAACATGTAGAGGGTGAACGCCCCGGCGGCTACCAGACCCGCAATAAAGCCTCCACCAGGCTCATCATGCCCCCGCAACAGCAGGAAAACTGAAAACAACAACTGCAAGGGCATAAGAAACCGCGCGGCAGTATTGAGAATAACCGTGCCGGACTTAACCATCGTAGGGCTCCTTGCGCTCAGCTTGAATGCCTTGGCTGCTCTTATGGTCGAATTTCAGCATGGCAATCACCCCAATCGCTGCCAGCGCCAGCACGAACATTTCACCCAGGGTGTCCAGGGCGCGATAGTCCACCAGAATGACGTTAACGATATTGCGCCCATAGGCAAGGGGGGCGCTGTTTTCGATCATATACCCGGAAATGGGCGCAAACTGATCAATGCTCCAGGCCGTCAGTATCAACAGACAGATCAGCGCGCCCATGGTGCCCGCAATCAGGCCATCGCGGACACGCTCCAGGGTCGTCGAGAGGCTGGTGAAACGCGGCAAACGAAACAGCACCAGCACCAGCAGCATGACGGTCAGGGTTTCCACCAACAGCTGGGTGATGCCCAGATCAGGCGCGCTGAAAAAGATAAACGTCAGCGCAATCGAAAGCCCCATGATGCCCACCGAAACCACAGCGCCCAGGCGTGAACGGGTCAAGGTGGCAAACAGCGCTCCCAGCGCCAGGGTACCCACCACCATCACCTCGTAAAAGCGCACATCCAATGAGAAGCTGATAAGCGGTGAATGACGCACCAGAATAGAATTAATCAGCAAACCAATCAGAGTCAGCAACATGACCAGAATGTAGTTACGCATATAGCCGTTCTGAAGGACCCTGGTCTGCCAGACGGAGAACCGGGCAATGCTTTCCATCAACGCCTCGTAACCCGCCTCCGGTCCATGGCGCATCAAGGGAGCCAAGTGTTCCAGCCTTGGCCTGAGGCGATCCCAGCGTTTGAAGACCAGAAACCCTAACGCCAGGCTGATGATCGACATCAGCAGTGGCAGGTTCAGGCCATGCCATAACGAGAGATAGGCCTCGGAAGGCTGACCTGTCAGTGAGGCAACCGTTGCTGCCGTCAAACCCGAGGCCACGCCCGGAAAAACACCAATCAGCAGGGAGAGTGAGGCCAGCACACCGGGGCCCAGCAGCATACTCAGTGGTGCTTCATGCGGCACGCGGGGAGTAATCAGGCGCGGTCCGTAGAAAGGACGCAGAGCAATGATGGCCCCTACGGCAATGGTGAGAATGGCAGAAGCAAACGCCAGCAGCACCAGCAGCAGTTGAAAAGCGCTCGCCCCCAGGACGGCTTCAAACAGAAGCTCCTTGCCGATAAAGCCCAGCAAAGGGGGCACACCTGCCAAGGAAAGGGCAGCCAGTAATGCAATCACACTGGTCACCGGCATTAATGAGCGCAAGCCACCCATGGCGGTTACGTCCTTGGTGCCAGTGGAGTGATCCAGAGCGCCCGCCACCATGAAGAGGGCACCCTTGTAGAGCGAATGAGCCATCAGAAATGCCACAAAGGCCACCATGGCAGCCGGCGTACCAATCCCCAACAGCATGGTCAACGCCCCCAGCGCCATCACGGTTGAATACGCCAGCAGCTTTTTGATATTGGTGAAACGGATGGCCAGAAAAGCGCCGGTGAACATGGTCAGTCCGCCAACAACGGACAGCACGGTCACCCACAGGAATGTTCCCCCCAATTCCGGCTGCAGACGGGCCAACAGATAGATGCCAGCCTTGACCATGGTGGCGGAATGCAGGTAAGCCGATACCGGTGTGGGCGCCGCCATGGCATTAGGCAACCAGAAGTGAAACGGAAACTGGGCGGATTTGGTAAAAGCACCCAGCAAAAGACAGATAAGAAGTGGCGCATACAGGGCGTGTTCACGCAGATCGGTCTCATCAGCACGTATCCCGGACAGTGACCAGTGACCACTGGCAACGCCCAACATCACCAGGCCAGCCATTAACGCCAGCCCCCCTGCCACCGTTACAAACAACCCCTGGCGAGCTGACTTTCGCGCTTCCAGGTCCTCGTGATTGAAACCGATCAGCAGGTAGGAGGTAATGCTGGTCAGTTCCCAGAAAATGAACAGCGTCAGCAGATCGTCGGCCAGAACCAGCCCGAACATCGAGACCATGAAGGCCATCAGGGCAATATGAAAACGCGGCAGATCAGTGTGATTTCTGAGGTAGCCTCCCGCGTATATCAGCACAAAAACACCAATCACGCTGATCAAGAGCCCAAACAGCAAGGCCAACCCATCAAGCATGAAAGTGAGGCTTATATTCAGGGAGGGCACCCACTGCCATTCGAAGAGTAGACTGCCTTGAGCGAGCACCTCAGGCATTTGATCAAACAGCCAGACAGCCAACATCAGCGGATAGAGGGCCAGCACCAGACTGGTGCGTTCACCAAACCAACGGTGAAGCAAAGGTACCGACGCCGCCAATAGAAACCCCATTAACACGGCAATTTGCATTTAAAAGAATCTCCAGAAAACACCCGTGAATATTGCCTTATTGCTGATATCTACGCCGCAGACTGATAACACCTGACGTACATTAGGCATTAGTCGTCTACCCACCCACCTGATAACTCACGTAATATTTGCCATAGTAGCAGGCAAGGCTGCGTCAAAAGCATAATCGAATACAAGAAACTTTATAGTAAGCATTCCTGGCTTACCATGGGATTCGTTAACGCTCCCTTACCGCTACGACTCATGATTACTATCAGCCCTGAGTGGTCGCTAATTTCATATCGGATTGTTTGAACCGACAACAATGGCGCCACTACCAAGTGTGGAACGCTGGCGATGTCTCTGCTATGGATACCCCTTTTGACCCTGACAGGCACTTTAGTGCCCTTCCTGACTGCGTCACTAGGCCGCAAGCCCAGTACGTTGGCCACTATGGTGGCACCGCTTATTGCCCTGTTTCTGATCCTGACTCATCTCCCTGCCCTGTTTGATGGCACTGTCATCACATCCAGCCTTGAGTGGTTTCCTCAAATAGGCCTGGATCTGGCGTTCAGGCTTGATGGGCTGACACTGCTATTTGCCCTGCTGATTCTCGGCATAGGCAGCCTGATTCTTTTCTATGCAGGTTACTATTTGTCAGCCAAGGAAAATGACCGCCGCTTCTTTGCCTTCATGATGCTATTCATGACCGCCATGATAGGCATCGTGATGGCAGATAACCTTCTGCTTATGTGGCTTTTTTGGGAACTGACCAGCCTGTCATCATTTCTCCTGATCGGTTTTTGGGGCCACCGCAGTGATGCCAGGCGCGGAGCACGTATGTCCCTGGCCGTAACAGGTGCAGGCGGTCTGGCATTACTTGCCGGCATCCTCATGATCGGTGACATCGCGGGCAGCTTCGCAATGGAAACGGTGCTCTCTTCAGGCGAACTGTTACGCCAATCGGAATATTACCCTCTCATACTGACACTGGTGCTTTTGGGTGCCTTTACCAAATCGGCACAGTTTCCGTTTCATTTCTGGCTGCCTCATGCCATGGCAGCGCCAACGCCTGTATCAGCTTACCTTCACTCTTCAACCATGGTAAAAGCAGGAATTTTCCTGCTTGCACGGTTAAACCCCGCCTTGGGTGACACCTCCCTCTGGGCAATCAGCCTGGCCGTGTTTGGGCTGGCAACACTCACTTACGGTGCCTGGTTTGCTTTTTTACAACGCGATTTGAAAGGGATACTGGCTTTTTCAACCATCAGCCATCTCGGTCTGGTGGTCTTATTGCTCGGTCTAAGCACGCCGCTTGCCATTGTTGCCGCTCTATTTCACATCCTCAACCACGCGCTATTCAAAGCGACGCTGTTCATGAGCGCTGGCATCATTGACCATGAAACCGGCACTCGGGATATTCGCCGACTCGGCGGGCTCTTGGCGCTCATGCCGTTCACCGCAACATTAACCCTGCTCTCAGGCGCGGCGATGGCAGGTATTCCACCCTTCAATGGCTTTCTTTCCAAGGAGATGCTGTTGACCGAGGTTGTTTCAACAGAAATTTTCGGCGGACTCAGCTTATTGGCGCCTTTGCTGGTTTTGATCGGTGCGACCCTGTCAGTTGCCTACACACTGCGCCTCGTCCATGGTGTCTTTTTTGCCACGCGTACTGCCCGGGAACCGGTTCAGGCCCATGACCCACCCAAAGGAATGTACTTGCCGGGCCTGAGCCTTGCGGTCTTGTGTCTGCTTATCGGACTTTTCCCAATGACCCTGGCCGCCCCCTTGATCAACAGTGCCAGCCTGGCGGTTCAGGGCGCCAGCACACCCTCTTTTTATTTTGCATTGTGGCACGGCCTCAATCTGCCGCTGCTGATGAGTCTTCTGGCCATTGGCGGCGGTGTCCTTCTGCTCATGCATCATCCACGCTTGAACACATTGGCTGCCCTGTTGCCAGCAAAGGATGCCAAGGAATCCTTTGAACGCGCCATCATTCGCCTCACCAAGGCAGCATACTGGTTAACGCTGCGCCTTGAAAACGGATCCCTTCAGCGCTATCAGGCACTGTTGCTTCTGAGTGCCATTGTCATGACGGGCCTGGGCCTCAGCCAGATGGAGCTGTTGTCAGGCGGCAAACGCCTTCAGTCAGTGGATAGCCTGGTACTGCTGGTGGCGTTCGTGATGATCTTTGGTGCGATAGGCAGCGCGCTTGCTCACCGCTGGCGACTGGTTTCATTGTTGATGCTATCCACTGTCGGCCTTGCTGTATCGCTGACGTTTGTCCGTTTTTCGGCCCCTGACCTGGCATTGACGCAGCTGTCCGTTGAAGTGGCCTCGATGATCCTGCTGATTCTGGCATTATTCTTTTTGCCACAGCGTCCCCCCCGCTGGGTATCCCGACGACGTATAGCTCGTGACCTCTTGCTAGCGTCAGCCTTTGGCCTGCTGATTGCTGGATTGAATTTTGCGGTCCTGACACGTGATACCTTGAGTATTGCTGATTACTTCCTTGACCAGAGCGTTCCCGGTGGCGGAGGAAGCAATGTCGTCAATGTCATTCTGGTTGATTTTCGTGGCTTTGATACCTTCGGCGAAATTACCGTCCTGGCGCTCGCCGGTCTTGGCACCTACAAACTCCTGAATCGTCTTCGCTTGTTCAAGCCCTCCGGGAATCTGGAAGGTATTCGCTGGTCGAGCCACCGCTACCCGCTCATTTTTGAAGTGATCGCCCAGTTCATTTTACCGTTGGCCTTACTGGTATCTGCCTATATTTTTCTACGCGGCCATAATGAACCGGGCGGCGGATTTATCGCGGGGCTGATCACCGCCGTTGCCTTGCTGCTGCAATACATGGCAAGAGGTTATGAATGGACAAATGAACGTCTGCCTGTTTCCTATCCGATTGTTGCTGTAATCGGTCTGCTTACGGCCCTGGCGACTGGCCTGGGCAGCTGGGTATTCGGCTACCCCTTCCTTACCTCTGCTTTTGATTACTTTGATATTCCTTTGATTGGTAAAACAGAATTAGCGACCGCATTACTGTTTGATATAGGCGTTTATCTGACCGTTGTTGGCGCTACGTTGATGATCCTTGTCAACCTGGGCAGCGTGACAACGGCTCACCGCCCCAAATTAAAAGAGTCGCTTCAAAATGCACCTCAGGAGGGTAACAAGTAATGGAGCTACTTTTTTCTTTGGTAACCGGCGTGTTGAGCGGCAGCGGTATCTACCTTTTGCTGCGAGGCCGCACCTTCTCAGTCATCGTTGGCCTGACGCTGTTATCCTATGCGGTGAACCTTTTCCTGTTCTCGATGGGAGGTCTGCATACCGATGCCGCCGCTGTGATTGGCGCCTCGGAAAGCCCCGCAGATCCGCTTCCTCAGGCACTGGTGCTCACAGCCATCGTCATCGGTTTTGCCATGACTGCCTTCATGGTCATCCTTGCCATTCGTGCGCGTGCCGAATTTGGTAACGACCATGTGGATGGCAAGCAAGGCGATGAGGGGGTAAATTGACGATGGGTCAACACCTGCTTATCCTGCCGATCCTGTTACCGATGCTGACCGCGCTGGTTATCTTGCTCACCGGCCAGGTATCTTCCACTCTGCAGCGCCAGATCAGCGTTGCATCCACTGCCCTGCTGGTCATCCTGGCAGTGTTACTTCTGATGGATGCCAATGGAGGTCAGATCAGCGTTTACGCGCTGGGTAACTGGCAGGCACCCTATGGCATCGTTCTGGTCCTGGATCGCCTATCAGCCTTGATGGTGATGATTACCGCCGTGCTGGCGTTGGGTTGTGTGCTGTTTGCCTGCGCTGGTGACGATGCCCGTGGAAGCAATTTCCACGCTATTTTTCAGCTCCAGCTGATGGGGCTCAATGGCGCATTCCTGACGGGCGACATGTTCAACCTGTTTGTTTTCTTTGAAATCCTGCTATTGGCGTCTTACGCATTGCTCATGCATGGCGGCGGTAAGGCGCGTATTGGTGCAGGCTTGCATTATGTTGTGTTGAATCTGGTCGGGTCAGCCCTGTTTCTGATTGCCTTGGGGGTACTTTATGGCGCGACGGGCACCTTGAACATGGCGGATATGGGGCAACGCATCGCCATGCTTGAAGGTGATGAAAGCGCATTAGCCAGCGCTGGCGCCCTGTTATTGATCATAGTGTTCAGCCTGAAGGCAGCCATCTTGCCGCTGTATTTCTGGCTACCCAGCACGTACTCTTCCGCCGCAGCACCGGTGGCGGCATTATTTGCCATCATGACCAAGGTTGGGCTGTATGCCATATTACGTGTCAATTCACTGGTATTTTACGACAGCACTGCCTTGGTACTCATCGAAGCATGGCTCTGGTGGGGAGGACTGCTCACACTGGTGCTGGGGGCAGTCGGGGTATTGGCGGCAAGGGATTTACGTACCTTGTCTGCATACCTCGTACTGGTCTCAGTAGGGACTCTGATGAGCGCCAGCGGTATGGGACATATAACGGGAACAGCCGCCCTGCTTTTTTATCTGATACATACCACACTGATCACTGGCGCCCTGTTCCTGTTGGCAGAACTCATAGGTTTGCAGCGTGGAAAAGCTGGAACCCGACTGGTGCGCGCCCGCAGGCTACGACAGCCCGCGCTGCTGGGAGGCATGTTCACGATTGTGGCGGTGGCTGTTGCAGGCATCCCACCGCTGGCCGGTGCGCTCGGCAAACTGGTATTGATGCAGGCAGCGGATGAGACACAACGCATCCTGCTCTGGCCATTGCTGTTAATGGCGGGACTTACCGGCCTGATTGCATTGTCACGTGCTGGCTCGGTATTTTTCTGGGCCAGCCACAAAGGCGAGCCAAGCGGCCCGTTTATAGGCCGCATGCAACTGTCGGGGGTTACCTGGCTACTGATTAGTGCGCCCTTGCTGGTCGTGCTGGCGGGACCGTTGAGCCAATACACTCTGGCGACCGCCCAGCAGTTGGCATCCCCCCAGCAATTCAGGGATACACAATTATCATCTGCCATTGAACCCATACCATCAGCATCCAATGCATCCGCGATTGAGAGCGATGGCGTTGATATGGCGAGTACTGAAAAAGGAGACTTGCCATGAAACCTGAACGCTACCTTCCTGCTCCAGGCCTGTCCCTGGTACTTTTTTTGACGTGGCTACTGATGGTAAGCAGCATTGCACCTGGCCAATTACTGTTAGGGCTGGTACTGGCCCTGACCATTCCCTTGTCGATACGACGCCTCTGGGTTCCTCTCCCCCCGGTCAGGCACCCGATAAAACTCTGTTTGTTTATTCTGCGTGTACTCAGCGACATCGTAAAAGCCAACTTTCAGGTCAGCCTGCTGATTTGGAGCCCCAGGCGTGCGCCACACCCTGGGTTTGTCGTGTACCCGCTGCAGGTACAGGATCGACTGGTGATTACCTTGCTGGCCAATACCATCACCATGACACCGGGTACCGTTTCCACGAATATTCGCCACGACCGGTCGTCCCTACTCATTCATGCTCTGGATATGAGCGATGAGCAGGCGTTGGTCAAGGACATACGCGAGCGCTACGAACAGCCACTGAAGGAGATATTTGAATGTTAAGTATTGCTCTGTGGATCAGCTTGACGTTCATTGTCCTCGCCTTGGCGATGAACGTGTTCCGACTGGCTATCGGGCCGGATATTCCAGATCGTTTGTTGGCGGTGGACACCATGTACGTCAATGCCATCGCCCTGATCGTCATCATAGGGCTCTGGTTAAACACCAAGACATATTTTGAAGCGGCCATTCTCATTGCAATGCTGGGTTTCATCAGCACCATGGCCATCTGCCGCTATCTGTTACGCGGCGATATTATTGAATAAAGAGAAGATCGTATGAATCTGTCTTTCATGATTGAAGCGCTGATCTCCGTATTACTGGTCCTCGGTGGTTTTTTTGCCTTTACCGGTTCGCTGGGCATGCTGATGTTCAAGGATTTTTTCATGCGGCTGCATGGCCCCACCAAGGGAACCACTCTCGGCATTGGCTGCGTTCTTATAGCCTCCATGGTCTACTTCACGCTTTATCAGCAGGAGCCCCATTTTCAGGAATTGCTGATCACCCTGTTTTTGTTTATTACTGCTCCAGTGACGGGCCACATTCTGGCAAAGACCGGCCTGCACATGCATCTGAAATATATCACTGGTACTCAGGGCCTGCAGCCAGAGCTCAAGGATGAAGACGTTGGGCAAAGTCGAGTGGCAAGGCCGGCACGCCCGAAGCGGCCCGGTGATATAAAAGCTCGGCGTAAACAGCTACTTAAAAGTCGCGGCCGATAATTATCAGCCGCGATAGTGGCATGGCAATGGTGCCAGAAGCACCCGCCGCCTATGAATGAGGCAACCAGCCTGACAGCTCGTTGTTGACAACCTGTAACAGGGCTTCAATATGGTCGTCGCGATCATTGAGGCAGGGGATGTAGGTAAAGGTTTCACCACCGGCTTCGATAAAGCTCTCATAGATTTCTTCCTGGATCTCTTCCAGGGTTTCAACGCAATCCGATGAGAAGGCAGGCGACAGGATGGCAATGTGCTTGTGGCCCTGCTTGGCCAGTTCTGCAACGTGGTCAACTGTCTGTGGCCCCACCCACTTTTCAGGCCCGAACTGGGATTGAAAGGCCGTATCCACTTCTTCCTTGCTGAAGCCGAGTTTTTCACGCATCAGGCGGGTCGTCTTCTGGCATTGGCAGTGGTAGGGGTCACCTTCCATCAAGTAACGCTTGGGAACACCGTGATAGCTGGCCACCAGCTTGGTTGGGCGAGGTTCCAGACCCTCATAGGCCTCCCTGACCGAGTTGGTCAGCGCTTCAAGATAAGCGGGATGCTCAAAGTATGCGGGTACGGTCCGAATATATGGCTGCCATTTCATGTCCATCAAGACGCGGAATGCCTGGTCATTGGCCGTCGCCGTTGTCGGCCCACCATATTGTGGGTAAAGCGGGAAGAAAACAATTTTCTCACACCCCCTTTCCTTGAGACGGTTCAGCACGCTCCGTGTTGACGGGTTGCCGTAACGCATGCAGAAATCCACTTCGACATCGTCTCCGTACAATGCCTTCAGCCGTTCACGCATTTTTTCGGTCTGAGACCGTGTAGTGGTCAACAGCGGACTTTCATTCTTTTCATTGTTCCAGATGCTGCGGTAGGCCGCGCCCGAACTGAAAGGCCGTTTTGACAGAATGATGCCTTGCAACAAGGGCTGCCACAGCCAGTTTGAATAATCGACAACACGCTTGTCTGACAGAAATTCGCTCAGGTAGCGGCGCATGGACCAATAGTCTGTGGCATCGGGAGTCCCCAGATTCGCCAGCACAACGCCTACCTTGGCATGTGAAACCACTGGCGGGTGGTCGCTGTCCGCGTGGGCCAGGCGGCCCTCACCGGGATGATCCATTTCTACCTGTTCTGTCATTTCAGTCTCCTGCAGCAAAAATAATTTTCTGATCTGAATGGTAACACTGTTAGCCAAAAGGCGGCATGAAGTTATACTATCAACATCATTTGTATAATAGTAGGTAAACTCATGTCCAAGCCGCTGATACTGGTACTCGGAGACCAGCTTTCATTTGCGCTGCCCACTCTGCGCCAGACGCCGGATAACGCTGTCGTTGCGCTGTGTGAAGTGGCCGAGGAAGCCTCCTATGTACCCCACCATATTCATAAGATCGGGCTTTTTTTGGCAGCTATGCGACATTTTGCCCAACAGCTGCGCGAAGCTGGCTGGCAGGTTCACCACAGCGCACTGGATGACCCCGACAATACACATTCATTGATCGACGAAGCGGAGCGGCTGGCACGCGCTTACCACTGCGATCACATTCTGGTAGTTCGCCCAGGAGAGTGGCGCTTATGGGACGCCATGCAATCACGTGCCAACAGCACTATCCCCTGGCAACTGGTGGAAGATGACCGTTTTTTCACCACACCGGATGATTTTGCTCAGTGGGCACAGGGGCGCAAGCAGTTACGCCTGGAATACTTCTATCGCGAACAGCGCAAACGCTCTGGCCTGCTTATGCAGGCAGATGGCAAGCCGCTGGGCGGGCAGTGGAACTTTGATCATGATAACCGAGAACCTTTGCCGGATACTTTCACTCCCCCTCAACAGCGCCAACACAGCATTGATGGCATCACCCGGGAGGCACTGGACGTGGCAGCCCGCCATTTTCCGGCGCATATCGGGCGCATCGATAATTTTAACTGGCCTGTTACCCGTCAGCAGGCGCTGACGGAACTGGATGACTTTATTGCCTATCGCCTCAGTGATTTTGGTCGTTACCAGGATGCGATCAGCGATACGGAGCCTTACCTTTTCCACGCGCGGATTTCGGTAGCCCTGAACATTGGCCTGCTATCCCCCCGGGAAGTATGCCACGCCGTTGAACAGGCTCACCTGGAAGGCCTGGCGCCGATCAATGCCGCTGAAGGTTTCATTCGCCAGGTGCTGGGCTGGCGTGAGTATGTGCGCGGTCTGTACTGGACACAGATGCCGGAATATAAAACCCGCAACGGCCTGGGTTTCCAGCGTGAGCTGCCGGCGTTTTTCTGGGATGGCAATACCGACATGCGCTGCCTCAAGCGTGCCATCGAAATGACCATTGATAACAGCTATGCCCATCATATCCAGCGTCTGATGGTGACGGGAAATTTTGCCCTGCTGTGTGGCGTCAAACCGGAAGCACTATGCGACTGGTATCTGGCGGTGTACGCCGACGCCAGCGAATGGGTGGAGCTGCCCAACACCCTGGGCATGGTACTGCATGCGGACGGTGGTTTGATGGGCTCGAAGCCTTACTGTGCATCAGGCAAGTATATTGACAAGATGTCGGATCACTGCCAGCACTGCCGTTACTCCCCCAAACAGGTAACGGGTCCCAAGGCCTGCCCGCTGAACAGCCTCTACTGGCATTTCCTTGAAACCCATCGGCCTGAATTAAACCACAATCCGCGTATGAAGCTGATCTACGGCTCCCTTGACCGTATGAAGGACGAAAAACGCGACGCCATGCGCGAACAGGCAACACAGTTCCTGGATCAGCTGACGTCAGCGCCTGGCTATGGCCAGCCGACGCATACTGGCGGTTACTATTCTGACTGACAGGTGACAGACAGCACATTTTTTCATTATTTGACCAAGAGACCCCAATGAGCCAACGAGACACCCTGAGTGCCAAAGCACCCGTCACCCTCTTTTACGACGGCCATTGCCCCTTCTGCCGCGTTGAGGTTGACTGGCTCGCCAAACATCGCCATCACCAGCGCATTCAGCTTGTCGACATCCAGCAGGCGGAATTTCTGGAAGGCCAATATGGCGCTTCTTTTGACACCATGATGGGAAAGCTTCACGTACTGGATAACGCTGGACACTGGTATATCGGCATGGATGCCAGCCGCGCCCTTTATGCCGTTCTGGGTTATCAGCGCCTGGTGAGGTTTTCATGCCTGCCTATCATAAGCGGCATGATGGATATCGGGTATCGGCTGTTTGCCCGCTACCGGGTGAGGCTGGGCAACTGGTGGGAAAAACGCAAAAATAAATGAGGGCAATTAACGTCAATGGTGACTGAGTGGTGGGTGGCTTATGTCCCTGACAACCCCCATTGGCTGAATGAAATCACTGTAAGCATTCACTGCTTTGAATTCAGCCAATAAATTGAATCTGCCTGATTAAAAGACCAGCGGCATACGGGATGTCAGCGGCGCGCTGTAATGTGCATCACGACCAATGACTTCATCCTGAGGCACATGCTGAACCAGATAAGCCCGATGGATACCCGCACGCTTGAGTTCAAGATAGACATCATCCAGCGAGCGGAAAAGCATCGGCTTGGCCCGCCGGGTCAGCATGTGCCGCTCACCTTCCATGTCCTCAAGCTCGACCTGATAAAAACGGCTACCTGAGTGGGTAATGACCCTGATTTCAAAGTTATCGTGACCCGCCACGAACTTCTTAAGCTCCTTGAGTTCCATAAACACCTCTTTCATATATCGTTTTTTTGATTTTATCGTGCATCTTTCACCCACAGGCAACAAGCGTATGGGCACGGCTTAGAGCTGACAGACAGCCTAATAGACCCGCGTGAATATCCTGTTGCCTGTGTGTGTCAGATATATGACATTTATGAGCAGAAAGCGTTCATGACCAAACAGTTACCCCAGTCGCCTGACCTGGAGCTATTGGTATTCGGAAGGATCTATCGCCTTACCCAATGAATTACGGTCAATCCAGTTACCGGCTTTGGTTTCCTTGTAGCGAAATACCACTTGATCGCCAATGCTGACCGGCACTTCGCTGTCTTCGGTCTGGTAACTGTATTTTTCGCCATCGACCACCAGAAAGTAGCGATAGAGATCCGGCATCCCCAGCCATTCCTTGAAAGGCCCTTCCCGTTCAAGCGACTGCAGCTCGCCACGCGCCTGCAGCTTGGGTGTTCGCTGTTTATTTCCACGCCGGAAACCACCTGCCATTCCATCTTCTCCTGTAGTTACTATCCAATTTACTAAAAAGAGTACATGAGCTGCAATTCGTGCTCTAGCCACCAAAAGCTTCGCCATAGCTATCCGGGGCCAGGTCCTCAAAGCGCGTGTATTTGCCAATGAATGCCATATGCACCGTCCCGATCGGCCCGTTACGCTGCTTGCCTATGATCAGCTCTGCCAGGCCCTGGTTATCCGGGTTGTCAGGGTTATACACTTCATCACGGTAAACAAAGGCAATCACGTCGGCATCCTGCTCGATCGCCCCTGATTCACGCAAGTCCGACATCACTGGTCGCTTGTTGGGACGTTGTTCCAGCGAGCGGTTAAGCTGTGAGAGCGCAATCACCGGACAGTTAAACTCTTTGGCAAGCCCCTTGAGCGAGCGGGAGATTTCCGAGATTTCACCGGTACGGTTTTCCGAGAACCCCGGAATCTGCATCAACTGCAGATAGTCAATCATGATCATGGCCATATTGCCCTGTTCACGTACCACGCGACGAATCCGTGAGCGCATCTCATTGGGAGAAAGCGCCGCCGTATCATCGATAAACAGTTGCTTGTCCTTGAGCAGGTTAACCGCCGAGGTCAATCGCGGCCAGTCCTCATCCTCCAATTGCCCCGTACGCACCCGGGTCTGGTCAATGCGCCCCAGAGACGACAGCATCCTGAGCATCAGGGAATCCGCGGGCATCTCCATGGAAAACACCATCACCGGCTTGTCACTGGCAATCACCGCATGCTCCACCAGATTCATCGCGAACGTGGTGTTATGTACACAGATATCTTCTGCAACAAAGTTGTGAGTATCGTCCACTGTCAGATCATACACCTGCTGCATTCCAAGCGGTTCAATAGCGACCACTTCATCCCAATAGAGATCAGATGACGCCAGGCTTTCAAGATACCTATCAGCGTCCAGCAAATCGGCAAACTCAGCGGCTCGATGACGTGATAAACAGCGTTCGCCACCCCCCGACAAATGCGGATTATAGCCAACAGGTAACGCTTTACCGGATTTCTCGAACAGCATGCGCCAAGAACGTTGGCCTTTTTTTGCAAGCACGTAATGGTTGACCGATTTAGGTAAACTATCGCGGTTACTATGTATTCGCTTGGCGTTAATACAGGCGCTCAGTTCGGCTAATGCCCGCTCTTTGCTGAAGATACCGACATCCTGAATAAAACGTTTTTGACTTGTTTGATCAAGAATCTCAAGCTCCCAGGGGGACTGACGCAGATTGTCATAGCGGTTATGCTTTTCACGAATCTTGCTCAAAATGCCAAAGCGCAATAGCAAATGCTGCACACCACGAACCAATTCACGGCTCGAGGACGCATAGCTAATCCGCCCCTGACCATTCGCCTGGATAAAAGCACTACCATCACAGGCAAAAAGACGGTTCAAGAATAGCGCCAATTGCTGTTTAGGTAAGCGGAACACGCAGTCTGGTATCTGCTTGTACAAGGCTTTTTTAGCCCACACGCCGTGCACGTCAAGAAATCGCCTGACCGGATTAGGGCTATTTTTCCCCACCGAGGAATAGTCAGACGCAGAAAAGTCACTGGTAACCGGTAGATCCAGCGTCTCGCAAAGACGCATAAAGGTTGGCTGCACAGGCACCATTTTCCCATTACACCAACCGCTCACCGCTGCCTTGCTCACATTTAACAGCGATGCCAGTGCCTCACCCGTCATCCCCTTAGCCTGAAGCTTTGCACGTAATACGTGTGAAAACTGCTCTCTTAAAGCGTATAGACGTGTTGCATCCCGGCTCACCCGTAGAGTAGGCGTTCGCTCAGTCTTTCTTTCTGCCTTATCCACCAAGCGGCATGTCACACCGGGAAAATGTCCCACTGCGTCAGCAAAATCAGCACGCAGTGCTTCATTGCTGTTGGTGAACATCGGGCATGTCTGGGTGGTACCACCATCGCCCAGCATATAAGCCAAGGTCTTGAGCTGATATTCAGGCATTACATCATGACCGAACACTGGGATTTCACGCGGCACTGCTATACGCTCGCCGACATCAATTTTCCCTAGAGGCTGCCAACCTTCTCCCGTTAAAAACGGATGCGTCAGGGTGGTTGCAACTTCCCGTCCCGTTGCCGTCCTGACGCGAAAAACTGGCTTAAGACCATCATCGACGAAGGCTGATGCGCACGTTTTTTCCAACTTGAAGTCATTGGTTAACGTCAACAAAGAGGCCTGCTGGCGTGCTACCAGGTCATCAATTGTGACCAAAGCGCCACTCTCCGGGTCTACCAGTCGCGAGCCACTCATCAAACACTTGCCCATTGAGGGCCTTCCGGCAATGATCACCAGGTCAGAGGGCTGTAAACCGGAGGTCATGTCATCAAGGTCACGAAAGCCCGAGGAAAGCCCGGTCATCTGGCCTTTCATGTTGAACAGTTCATCGATACGGTCGACTGCCTTGGTCAGCAGTTCGCTCATGCCGATGGGCCCGCCGGTCTTTGGCCTTTCTTCAGCAATCTGGAAAACCAGCCGTTCGGCTTCATTGAGCAACTCATCCGCGGGCCGCCCCTGAGGAGCAAAGGCGCCTTCAGCAATCTGATTGGCCGCACGAATCAGTTTGCGCAAGGTTGCCCGCTCGCGGACGATGTCGGCATAGGCGCGAATGTTGCTGGCGGACGGCGTATTGCGTGCCAGTTCGGCGAGAAACCCGAGACCGCCAACGGTGTCCAGCTGATCTCGACCGTCCAGTGCCTCGGATAAAGTCACCACATCAAGTGGCTGCCCCGCCTCTGCAAGGTGCGTCATGACGTTGAACACCAGACGATGCTCATAACGATAGAAATCATCAGCCACAAGACGATCCGACACGTTATCCCAGGCCTGATTGTCGAGCATAAGCCCACCCAGGACGGACTGTTCAGCCTCCAGTGAATGGGGTGGCAGCTTAAGAGCAGCCGTTTCCTGATCGGCGGGATCCTGCATCATGCACTCCTTGACTCACGCATCCACGAACGTTTTCCAGCCACCATCATTGTTACACTAACAGCAAAGGGCGCGGGGATTGCCCGCGCCCTTTTTATGTACCGCATGGTGTTCAGCAGAGCAAGCTTACTCAGCCATTACCACAACACGAACAGTAGCATTCACTTCTGCATGCAGGCGAAGTTCGATATCGTACTCGCCTGTCTGACGAATCGGACCCAGGGGCATGCGCACTTCACTCTTGGCTACCTCGATGCCAGCAGAGGAAATCGCGTCAGCCAGATCACGCGGGCCGATTGAACCAAACAGTTTGCCTTCATCGCCTGCCTTGGAAACCAGCGACAGTTCGATGTCGTTAAGCTGTTCAGCGCGAGCTTCAGCTTCAGCCTTACGCTCAGCGGCCTGAGCTTCCAGCTCAACACGCTGGGCTTCAAAAGCCGCAATGTTTTCTTTGGTGGCCGGTACGGCATGACCGTAGGGCACCAGGAAATTACGACCGTAACCAGGCTTAACAGTGACCTTGTCACCGAGGCCGCCCAGCTTACCAATTTTGTCGAGCAGAATGACTTCCATCTCGTAAACCTCTTGTCAATTGCTGCGGGCAAGACGGGCGCGAACGTTCGCGAATGTATCCATCAACCCTAGAAGCAGCACAATGAGAATCGTAGGCCAGGTAGTGATCAGCAATATATAGAAAGCGACCAGCCATAGCCCGTTCATCCCCTTTAATCCAATAACACCGTGTACCAACGCAATACCGGCAATCAGCAATGGAATCCAGCACAGCATAGCCAATGCATAGACGCCCAAGAGCATTCCCGCAATGCCAATCGCAAAGAGCGTTAACAGCTCTTTCGGGGTCAACCTGAAGGCATGAAATTCGGTCCGGAACCCGCCAGGGTTATAAAGACCGGCTTGCCAGCTACGCGCCAGAGCCAGGCAGGCAATGGATGCCAACAGCACCACCAACCCTGTTACGTTGCCCACCACCAGCGAAGCCAGCGTCTGGGTGTCGTAACCCTGATTGGTCAGCTCAGTGAGCATTCCATCCACTTCTTCTGAGCCCTGACGCAGTTGTTCAAGCATCAGCTCAGTGCCCTGCGGCGGGATGAAAATGCCTAACTGCACCATGGCAGATGCCGCGACAGCGCCAGCGATCAGGGCCAATCCCCAACGCATGCGCTCTCGCAATACAACCGCCATCAGCGTCACCAGCAGCAAGCTTGCCAGTGGTATGACGTCACCCTGAATCCACCACCACCCAGAGGGCACTGCCGCTGCGATGATGACGGGAAGTGCCGGTGCAAACCCTTTCCTGAGCGTGACCAGGCCAGCAATGGCGACGCCCAACCAGAACAGCCAGGGAACCAGTGTCGCCAGTGCGGCGCCACCAGCGGCGTATGGCGTGCCTTTCATTAACCATCGGGCGAGTGCCAGCATTACGTCTCTGCTTACTGGTGGCTATCGGTATAGGGCAGCAGTGCCAGGTAACGCGCGCGCTTGACGGCGGTTGCCAGCTGACGCTGATAGCGTGCTTTGGTGCCGGTGATACGGCTCGGAACGATCTTGCCGGTTTCGGTGATGTAAGCCTTCAGCGTATCAAGATCTTTGTAATCGATCTGCTTGACGCCTTCAGCAGTGAAGCGGCAAAACTTGCGGCGACGGAAAAAACGTGCCATGGATAAAGCTCCTTATGCGGGCAGTGGTTGGATCAGGCTGATTCAGATTCAGACTCGGATTCAGACTCGTTTTCAGTCCGCGGTCTTTCTTCACGGCGCTGACGCTTCTCTTCGACCGGCTTCATCATCGGCGAGGCTTCAGTAACGGCCTCTTTGCAACGCACAACCATGCTACGAATGATGGCGTCGTTGAAACGGAAGATATTCTCGATTTCCTCGAGAGTCTCGGCGCTGCACTCAACGTTCATCAGTACGTAGTGGGCTTTATGGATCTTGTTGATCGGGTAGGCCATATGACGACGACCCCAATCTTCAAGGCGATGAACAGTACCTGCATTTTCAGCAACAATACTGGTGTAGCGCTCGACCATGGCCGGCACTTGCTCGCTCTGATCCGGATGGACCATGAACACGATTTCATAATGACGCATAAAATCTCCTTGCGGTTTGGCAGCTTCCTCAGCGCCCTGGCAAATCCATGGAGCGTCAGGGAAGCAAGGAGTTGACTGAAAAGTTGCCCCAAACTTTGCCGCGAACGACACTGGGGCATCAAACAGAACTGGAGGCAGTGTCTAGCACTGATCCTGTCGCATGAATATTCCTGTCCGGGCAACAGACAACAAAAGTCTACCCGAACCGTGAAATAGCCATACGCAACACCCGCCTAATGGATAAACGGGCGCATGCATTCTAGTTGGCGGTGGATTAACTTGCAAGTTGGCGCTGGCGCACCGCTTCAAAAAGACAAATTCCCGTGGCCACTGAGACATTCAGGCTCGATACCTGCCCGGCCATCGGCAACTTGACCAGATGATCACAGGCTTCACGGGTCAGGCGGCGCATCCCTTTACCTTCCGCCCCCATCACCAGGGCCATCGGCCCGGTGAAGTCCAGTGCGTAGAGGCTGGTGGTGGCTTCACCGGCCGTCCCGGCAATCCAGACCCCTTCCTGCTTGAGTTTCTCCAGAGTGCGCGACAGGTTGGTCACCTGATAGACAGGCACCACTTCTGCCGCCCCACAGGCCACCTTGCGTACCGTGGCGTTTAACGGTGCGGCCTTATCCTTGGCCACAATCACTCCGTGTACCCCAGCAGCATCGGCACTACGCAGGCAGGCGCCAAAGTTATGCACATCGGTAACGCCATCCAGCACCAGCAACAAGGGGGGTGTCGGTGCCGCCCAGGCACGCAGCTTCAGCCACAGGGATTCTTCACCTTCGGCTACCAGCGGTTGACAGAATGCGACCACCCCCTGGTGCGCCGCCCCCTGGGTTATCTGGTCGAGACGATCACGCGACTGCCTGACAAGGCGCGCACCCAGGCGTTCAGCGGTGGCAGCCAACTCTTCCAGACGCTTTTCTGCCCCTGATTGGAGCCACAGCTCACCGGGGGCTTCACCACGCTCCAGCAGGCTTTGCAAGGCATGGATGCCATACACCACCTCCAGCCCCTGAGGCGCTTTAGGCGCCTTGACTCCACGACGAGATGCCGGCTTCATGTTGCTCCTTACCCGAGATTCCTTACCCTGACTGGCCATTATTTGTC
Source organism: Halomonas sp. (assembly GCF_007625055.1). Classification (GTDB taxonomy): domain Bacteria; phylum Pseudomonadota; class Gammaproteobacteria; order Pseudomonadales; family Halomonadaceae; genus Vreelandella. The sequence continues at coordinate 19,682 of NZ_VMQS01000002.1, read as the reverse complement.
AGCTGGCTTGCGTGAACGACGCGAGCGCTGTGGGCCACGGCGATTCGACTTGGGTTTCTTGTCGTCCGTTTTCCTGCTGTCCGGCTTCTTGCCGGCCACCTGCTTGGGCGCGGCGGCGGCCGCTTCACCCGAAGGCTTGGCCTCTGCCGGACGCTTACGCGGTTGACGGCGAGGGCGCGGTTTGTCATCAGCCAGACTGAAATCGATCTTGCGATCATCCATGTCGACCCGCGCCACCTGAATGGTGACACCGTCACCCAGACGATAGGTGGTGCCGGTACGTTCGCCTTTGAGACGATGCTTCTCCGCTTCGTAGTGATAATAATCCGACGGCAATGAGGTCACATGCACCAGGCCTTCCACATAGAACTCGTCCAGACGCACAAAGAGGCCAAACTGGGTGACAGACGCAATCGTACCCTCAAAGGTCTCACCCAGCTTGTCGGACATGAACTCGCACTTCAGCCAGCTCTCGACGTCACGGGTGGCATCATCAGCGCGACGCTCAGCCATCGAGCAGTGCTCGCCCAGCTCAACCATTTGCTCGAAAGTGTAGGGGCACCACTTGCTGGGCGGCTCGACCGGCGCGCCATCCACTCTCAGCACCGTATTGGTCTGGCGCGGGCCACGAACCACCGAGCGGATCGCCCGATGCACCAACAGATCCGGATAACGGCGAATCGGCGAGGTAAAATGTGCGTAAGCCTGATAGGCCAGGCCAAAATGGCCTTCGTTCTGAGGCGAATAGACCGCCTGGTTCATTGAACGCAGCATCACCGTCTGGATGATATCCGCATCCGGGCGATCCTTGATTGTTTCACGCAGTGCCTGATAGTCCTGAGGCGTCGGATCATCCCCGCCGGGCAGCGTCAGCCCCAGCTCGTTGAGAAACAGCCGCAGCTTGTCCAGGCGTTCCGGCGTCGGCTTTTCGTGGATACGATACAGCGCAGGAAGATCATGCTTATCCAGAAAGCGGGCCGTGGCAACGTTAGCGGCCAACATGCACTCTTCAATCAGCTTGTGCGCATCGTTACGTTTGCGGGGCACGATCTTTTCAATCTTGCGCTCGTCGTTAAAGATGATCGCTGTTTCGGTCGTATCAAACTCAAGGGCGCCACGCTGAATGCGGGCGTCGTGCAAAATACCATACAGTTCGTGCAGGTCCTTGAGCGGCTTGACCAGCTTGGCATGCTCTTTGCGAAGGGTTTCGCCTTCTTCACTTTCCGGATCCAGAATGGCCGCCACCTTGTTATAGGTCAGCCGCGCATGAGAGTTCATGACGGCTTCATAGAAGCGGTAACGGCTGATGGCGCCTGTCTTGGAGATATTCATCTCGCATACCATGACCAGACGATCAACATGGGGGTTCAGCGAACACAGGCCGTTAGAGAGCAGTTCCGGCAACATGGGCACAACCTGGCCCGGGAAATACACCGAGGTGCCGCGCGTGCGTGCTTCATCATCGAGCGGCTCGCCAGGGCGAACATAGTGGGACACATCGGCAATAGCGACCACCAGCTTCCAGCTCCCCGACTTGGTTTTCCACGCGCAGACAGCATCATCGAAGTCCTTGGCCGACTCGTCATCGATGGTCACCAGCGGGGTATTACGCAGATCCACGCGATTCTGTTTATCCGCTTCCACGACTTCCGCCGAAATGGTCGAGATCTGATCCATCACTTCAGGCGGAAACTCCGCCGGGATATCGTAGCTGCGGATAGCGATATCGATTTCCATACCAGGATCCATACGCTCGCCCAGCACCTCGATCACCTCACCCACCGGCTGAACCCGGGTGGCTGGCTGCTGGGTGATCCTGGCGGAGATCACCTGACCATCCTTGGCACCGCCAGACACACTGTGCGGGATGATGACTTCCTGGGTGATACGCGGATTTTCGGGCACCAGGACGCCAAACTCGGGTGTATTACTGCGATAGACACCCACCATGGTCTGGGTATTATGCGCAATAACGTCAGCAATGGTGGCTTCATCCCGCCCGCGCCGGTCGCGACCACTGATGCGAACCAGCACGTGGTCACCGTGGAAGACGCGTCGCATCTGGCGCGGCGGTAATACCAGATCCGGCTTTTTACCATCATCGCGCAGCACGAAACCGAAGCCGTCACGATGCCCCAGCACCTTACCCTTGATCAGATCAAGCTTGTTGATCAGCGCATAAGCGCCCCGGCGGTCGCGCAACACCTGACCATCCCGCTCCATGGCGGCCAGGCGCCGGCGCACCGCTTCCTGATGATCTTCATCTTCAAGCCCCAGCAGGCGGCTCATGTTGTCGTGCGTAATCGGCTTGCCGTAATTTTCCAGCGCCGCCAGCAGATATTCCCGACTCGGGGCCGGGTTATCATATTTCTGTGCTTCACGGCTCGCGTGCGGATCGTCACTCAGCGTCCACTTATTCATAGAGTCGGCATCCTTGATTCGTTAGCATCGGCTACTTTGTCTTCAGCTAATGGGGCGCGGAGAGAGTTCGCAAGCGTCAGGTGTCGCATACAAGCGGGGTCAGCGGCAATACAGCTGAAATTTATACAATTATGTTTGATCATGCAGGCAGTATAGCGCTGCTGGCAGCATCACCCAACCACGTAAGTAGAAGAATTCTGGCCAAGTCAGGCACGCAGGGCTGTCAAGGCACACATGTTGATCATTTGAACCAGAAAGCACTTGCATTTCATGCTCATCTCGGTATTATACGCGCCACTTGCCCAGATGGCGGAATTGGTAGACGCGCTAGCTTCAGGTGCTAGTGACCGTATGGTCGTGGAGGTTCAAGTCCTCTTCTGGGCACCACATTTTCCTGTCAGCCAGAGAGCTGAGTCCTGAGAAAATGTATCTGAAGCACTGACAGGGTTATAAAACAGTCAGTCTGCTGCAAGGCAAGAGTGAAAGTGTTCGCCCAGGTGGCGGAATTGGTAGACGCGCTAGCTTCAGGTGCTAGTGACCGTATGGTCGTGGAGGTTCAAGTCCTCTCCTGGGCACCAATCGAGCACTTTCAGATAGCACAGAATAATCCCAATCAGTATGTAAGGCCCAGGTGGCGGAATTGGTAGACGCGCTAGCTTCAGGTGCTAGTGACCGCATGGTCGTGGAGGTTCAAGTCCTCTCCTGGGCACCAAACGCATTATCCCTCTTCTTCTGATCTGATGCCCGGCCATCCCCAAGCTTTTCTCTCTACTTGCTTGATGACTTTCACCCTGGTCTAGATTCTGCCTTTATCTTCCAGGTTGACATCCGCGTGTCTGACATAAAAGCGAAGCGACAACCCTTGGCAGCTATTTAGAAGAACGTGGCCGCCGCGAACACGTGTTCAAATGATCGTCCGCCAGATGCAGCTTCCCCATTTGCCACCCAGGTTTACTGAAAACGTCCCGGCTTGTGGGCAACGTCTTCCAGCGCCCAACCGTGAGTACTTACTCGGCCTTCCAGCGTCTGCTCGACGGCCGGGGTCAGGTCGGGGAAGAAATTGAGCCCTGTGCGGGCTTCTATCTCGTCAATAGTGACCAGGTACTTATCCAGCGGTTCATTACCCTGCACGTCTTGCGGCATGATAAACGCCAAGGCGAGAGGCGTTTCCGGGTGAGGCGCCACGATGATTTTATAGAACGCCTTGGGCACTTCTACAAAACCAACACGCTGCATGGTATTGGTGAACCCCTCAGCGTATACCGGGCCGGTGATCACCTGCAGATGCTCAAAACGCGGGGCGAAGTGATCCATCACCGCTTCTTCCAGACGCTGCCATAGCTGGCGGTTCAATTCTGGCGTTTGCGGCAACATATTGCTCATCAGGAAGGTATCTACCTGCGCCTGACGCCCATGCACCGCGGCAATGGCATAGTTAGGCGCCAGATGTCCTCGATCATAGCCGCTGCCTGAATAGCTATCGGTACCGATTGGCCACAAGGTACGCCAGTCGGCCGAAAAGCCTGGTCGACTGCCAATGGCAGCATCCTTGACTGCAGCCACCCGGTAGCTGACCCAGACTGCGCCTGCGCGCACATCCGACCATCCCAGCAGGTAGCCATCGTTACGCATCACGCGGTGAAAGGACGTCAGGCTTGGCGCATCCCAGGTAGGCACGCCCTGCCAGGTGAAGGCATCACGGTAGCGTTGCTCTTGAAACAGCCATAACCCTGAACCCATCACAATAAACAAGGCCAGCAGCGCAAGACGACGACCCTGGCGACGTAAACGAGACGTTGCGCGACCCAAGGAACCAACTCCTTTTAGCAATAGGGAAGCGACCCCTGCGGGCCGAGGTTACCAGCCCACCGAGAACATGGTTTCCAGATCATGGCGTGAATGCACCTGCATGGCATTGAGCGTTTCGGTATCACTGACCCCTTCCACCTGATTGAGCCGTTCGGTGACAAGCTCTGCAAGGCTTTCAAAGTCCCGCGTGCGGGCAATGGCAACCAGATCATAGCGGCCGCAGGTGGAATACACCTCACTGATACCTTCCACATCGGCGAGACGTTCAGCGACAGCCTTCACCTGACCTTTTTCGGTATTGATCAAAATAACAGCGTTTTGCATGGCAGAGCCTCATGAAAAGATAATCTTTAACACCAGTCGCGTCTTGCGTCGAAGTATAACAGCACAATCAGCAACTGCGCAGACGGGTTGGATCAGGCTCACCAGACCCGACTTAACAACCACTTAACGTGGCGAATTGTCGCTGGATGATAAGCTTGTTCGCACTCGGCAGGCACTTACGCTAAGATAACTATGAACTCCGGTAAGGTAGGTGCTGTCGGAGACCTGAAGAGGTGGATAACCACCCAAAAGACCGTGAATACAACGTCAGACTGTGACGATAAGGAGAGATCATGGCTAACCAAAGCCGTCGTGACTTCATGCGCAATAGTATGCTCGGCCTTGCGGCGCTGCCGCTGGGTGCTGGCATTCTTTCCAAGACTGCTTTCGCCCAGGATCTTCCACGCCTGGACCCTTCCTCCAGCAACGCCCAGGCGTTGAATTACGTAGAAGAGGCCAGTGAGGCGAGCGATCACCCTGCCTATTCTGATGGCGAAGTATGTGACAACTGCATGTTCTGGATCGAAGATAAGGAAGGCTGCCAGTTGTTCCCGGAAAACAGCGTTGCACCTGGTGGCTGGTGCCAGTCCTGGACAGCTGCCGGCTAACCAGTGCGGCTGATTCATGACCAAAAAAGCCCGCTGATAGCGGGCTTTTTTATGACAGCAAGCCTGTTCCCATGACGCTTTTTTATAGCGCAGCGGCCACCTGGGTGCCCTGTTCAATAGCACGCTTGGCATCAAGTTCGGCCGCTTCTTCAGCACCCCCAATAATCTGCACCTTGATTCCTGCCTTTTCCAGTGGCCCCAGCAAGTCGCGCACAGACTCCTGACCCGCACACACCACGATGCTATCAACACAAAGCACCTGCACTGAGTCCTGATGGCGAATGTGCAGGCCCTGATCATCAATCTGCAGATATTCACAGCCCGCCAGCATGGTAACGCCATGCTGCTTCAGTGAGGCTCGATGAACCCAGCCGGTCGTCTTGCCAAGATGTTTGCCAGGCTTGGAGGTTTTGCGCTGCAACATCACCACCTCTCGGGCGCTGGTCGGGTGTTGCGGCGATTTCAGCCCTCCTGCCTGGTTAATTTCAAGGTCCACGCCCCACTCATCACACCAGGCCTCGATATCCAGCGCCGTGTGGGCCTGATTCACCAAGAGTTCAGCCACGTCAAAACCGATACCCCCCGAACCAATGACCGCCACTTTCTGCCCCACACGCTGTGGCTCGCGGATTGCTTCGGCATAGGAAAGCACGCTTGGATGGTCCGCCCCGGGTATCGCCAGCTGACGCGGCTTTACACCGGTGGCCAGCACGACCTCATCGAAGACCGACAGGTCCTCCAGGCTGGCCTGGCGATTGAGGCGGATGTCCACCGCGTACTTGTCCAGCATCACCCGGTAATAGCGCAGAGTCTCATTGAACTCCTCTTTGCCCGGAATCTTGCGGGCATGGTTGAACTGCCCGCCCAACTCGGCCTGACACTCAAACAACACCACCTGATGCCCACGCTGGGCAGCCGTCACGGCGGCTGACAGCCCCGCCGGGCCACCGCCCACCACCGCTACCTGCCTGATGCTGGTCGCAGGAGTCACCACCAGTTCCGTCTCATGGCAGGCACGCGGATTGACCAGGCAGGAGGTCAGCTTGCCCGCGAAGGTATGATCCAGGCAGGCCTGGTTACAGGCAATGCAGGTATTGATTTCATCTGCATGCCCCTTTTCGGCCTTGATCACCCATTCAGGATCAGCCAGGAAGGGGCGTGCCATTGAAACCATATCGGCATGGCCTTGTGCCAGCACCTGTTCAGCCACCTCAGGCATGTTGATCCGGTTGGTCGTAATCAGCGGCAGCGTGACCTCGCTGCGTAATTGCTGCGTCACGCGGGTAAAGGCCGCTCGCGGCACGCTGGTGACGATGGTCGGCACCCTGGCCTCATGCCAGCCAATGCCGGTATTCAGGGCATCAGCCCCCGCGGACTCAATCGCCCTGGCAAGGGCCACCACCTCTTGCTGAGTGCTACCGTCTTCCACCAGATCAATCATCGATAAACGGAAAATAAGCGCAAACGCCGTGCCAACCGCCTCGCGCACGCGACGTACAACCTCGACCGCAAAGCGAATGCGGTTCTCAAAACAACCGCCCCACTGATCATCACGCAGGTTGGTACGCTGGCAAATAAACTGATTGATCAGGTAGCCTTCAGAGCCCATGATTTCGACGCCGTCATAGCCAGCCTGCTGGGCCAGGCACGCGCAGCGCACATAGTCGGCAATCTGTTGCTCGATTTCATCGCTTTCCAACGCTCGCGGGGTGAACCTGTTGATCGGCGCCTGAAGTGCCGATGGCGCCACCAGCGTCGGCGAATAGGCATAGCGCCCGGCGTGGAGAATCTGCATGCACAGATACCCACCCTCGCGGTGCACTGCATCCACTACCTGACGATGCTCGGCAAGCTGGGAATCGTCAAGCAGCGCGTTGGCTCCATGGAAAACGGCGCCTTCAGGGTTAGGCGCGATGCCACCGGTCACAATCAGGCCAACGCCGGCTCGGGCGCGTTCCGCATAGAAATGTGCCAGCCGGGCAAAGCCGTTGGGTGCTTCCTCCAGGTTGGTATGCATCGAGCCCATCAATATACGGTTAGGCAATGCCAGAGGGCCAAGCTGTAACGGTTGGAAAATATGCGGGTAGGCAGTCATCGGGCTTCCTCACTCAAGCAGATGTTATTATTGGCGGCTATTCAAACAAGCGTATGACATAGTTTGGATCAGGTACACCCCTGAGTTCGATAATCTGGACGACAACGACGTATGGATGAATGATGCCCTTGTCGTTTGTTTCTATCCGCGTCACATTATCCGGCTAACAATATTGAGGACATGCCTTACATGCGACTGATTTACTTTTTGCCGCCGCTCGCCACGGTGCTGATCTGGTCGGGCAACATGACCATCAACCAGTTGACGGTGGGCAGCATTGCACCCAGCAGTATTGCCTTTCTACGCTGGTTATTGGCCTTGGTGGTCATGACACCCTTCGTGCTGCCTGCGGCCTGGCGCCATCGGCATGAAATTCGCCAGCAATGGCCACGGCTTGCGCTACTGGGCATGCTGGGAATGGGCTTATGGCAAGGCCTCGCCTATGTGGCGGCTGAAACAACGTCTGCCACCAACATGGGGATACTCGCGGCCATGGTGCCGCTGTTGACCGTGCTGCTTAGCGCACTGATCCTCCGCGAGCCGCCCAGCCTCGGCGGAATCGCCGGCGGCATTCTGGCCTTTTTCGGCGTCACCGTGCTGCTGGGCCAGGGTAACCCGCTATCCTTGCTGCAACTCAGGGTATCACCGGGTGATGCCTTGATGGTGATCGCGGCCACCTGTTATGCGCTGTATGGGGTCATGCTGCGGCGCTGGCAGATGACGCTGCCACCCTGGGTCATGCTGTATGGCCAGGTATGTTTTGCGGTACTGATTCTGCTACCCCCCTATCTGCTCGGCCCACAGACCCCGGTTGATGGACACAATGTCTGGCTGATCCTGTATGCGGGCATTCCGGCATCGATCATTACAACCTACCTGTGGATGCGCGCAGTGCGTCAGATTGGTGCGAACCAGGCCAGTATTTTCATCAACCTGATGCCTTTGTTCAGTGCCATTATTGCCATGATATTTCTGGGTGAACATCTGGCCGTTTTCCATGTCATCGGCGGCATGCTGATACTCGGGGGTGTCATCATGGCACAGACATTGACCCTACCGTTCAAACAGACACTGGCCCAATGGAAACCGGGCCGACCTCAACAGTAGCGCAGCAGAAATGCTAGAGTAACGCCATATTTTTGAATCGGGAAAACCAGACACCATGTCCCTTGAAGATCTGCATCTGAACACACGTAACCTGTCCTCTGAGGATTATTCTCAGCTCAAATCACTGATGGATGCTGTCTATCACGATATCGGGGGTGCCTGGCCACAGCACACCATTGACAAGCTGATCCATGAATTTCCGGATGGTCAGATTGCCATCGAGGATGACGGTGTGCTCGTCGGGGTTGCCTTGACTGTACAGGTCGATTACGACGAATTTTCCAATCCTCACAAGTATGACGACCTGATCGGCCACCGTGAAGTCATCCTCAACGACAGTAACGGCGATGCCATGTACGGCCTGGACATTCTGATTCACCCGGATTACCGCGGATACCGTCTGGGACGCAGGCTGTATGAAGCGCGCAAGGAACTGTGTCGCTCACTTAACATGCGGGCCATTCTGGCCGGTGGACGGATTCCCGAGTACCACCAGCATGCCCATGAAATGGGCCCCACAGAATATATTGACAAAGTATCCCGCAAGGAACTCTACGATCCGATTCTGTCTTTCCAGCTGGCCAATGACTTTCAGGTCAAGCGCCTGTTGCGTAAATATCTACCGGAAGACGAGCAATCCAAGGGGTATGCCACCCTGCTTGAGTGGAACAATATCCTGTTCGAGCCCGCCGCCAACATTCTCGACACCCGCCCCACCCAGGTGCGTGTGGGGGCGGTGCAATGGCAGATGCGCGAGTTCTCTTCGCTGGAAGCTGCCCTTCAGCAGATCGAATACTTTGTTGATGCCCTGTCAGACTATCAGAGTGACTTTGCCGTCTTCCCCGAACTGTTCAACGCGCCACTGATGGGCTTGCAGGATCGCGCGGCCCAGCAGGATCAGATGGCGGCCATCCGCTTTCTGGCCAGCTTCACCGATCAGTTCAAGGTGGAGCTGTCGCGAATGGCGGTGTCCTACAATATCAATATTGTCGGCGGCTCGATGATCGAGGTCGGTGACGATGACCGGCTTTACAATATTGCCTACCTCTTTCATCGCGACGGAACCGTCGAACGTCAGGCCAAACTGCACATCACGCCTCAAGAACGCCGCGACTGGGTGATTGAAGGCGGCGACAACCTGCAGTTATTCGAGACGGATGCCGGGCGTGTCGGCATCCTGATCTGCTATGACGTCGAATTCCCGGAACTTGGCCGCCTGCTCGCCGATCAGGAAGTGGATATCCTGTTCGTGCCCTTCTGGACAGACACCAAGAACGGTTACCTGCGGGTACGTCACTGCTCCCAGGCCCGCGCGATTGAAAACGAATGCTATGTCGTGCTGTGTGGCAGTGTCGGCAACCTGCCGTCGATCGAAAATCTGGACATCCAGTACGCCCAGTCAGCGGTGTTCTCGCCGTCTGATTTCGCCTTCCCACATGACGCCGTCTTGGCGGAAACCACGCCCAACACCGAGATGATCTTCTTCTCGGACCTGGACCTGACCCGACTGACGGTGCTGCGCGCTGAGGGCTCGGTGACCAACCTCAAGGACCGCCGCAAGGATCTGTTCGATCTGCGCTGGCGCGACTGGTCGTGGAAATCCGGGGCCAACCTGGAAGAGTGACCGTATGACCCCGGCTTCTGGGCGGTGTTTTCCTGGCGGCTTTCAGCAATCCATGGGAGGCCTCCATGGGTCGCTGATTCATTCAATCGGGCGTGACATGGTGTTGGCATCCCCCTTTTGAGATGTGCTGACAGTATAGCCAACTGTTGGCGCCTCGCCTCTTCTTGATCAAGGCCATGTGAGCTACCTGCGGCAAACATCAGTTTTTTTGCATGAAATAACCGTTTAAGTGAACCCGAAAGATTGCAAATCGCTTTCGCCCTTAGTATAAGAAAACCACTGATGCATATTGTCACTCCCTTTTTGCGATCAAACAGGTCTGCGCCCATGCCCATTCGCTGGCTAAGCCCGTCCCCGTCATCACCCCGCTTCCCCACGGCGGATTGGCAGACAGCCTGCCAACGTGTTGCATTACTGAATACACTTGGCCATGAAGAAGCCGAGCAGCTCGGCCAGCGCGCCTGGCAGTTTCTGGCTCAAAAACGCATCAGCTTCCACCCTGACTTGAAGGAGATGGCCTTCGACCGACCCGCTTATCTTGTGTTGGCCGGTCAGGCCTGTCTACTGACGCTAGGCTGGAGCAATTTCGAACATACCGATGCCTTTTCCAACGTGCATGAAATTATCCTTCTACCTGATGGGTTTACCCGCCAGGTGGAAGAAATGGATGAGTTTGGTGTCATGCACGAATACACCGACAGCCGGGCGGGCGAAACCTCCTATCAAGGCCCTGTCGTCCTCTCCTTTACCGACCTGATGCAAAGCGGCGGTTTCAATGGGTACAATATTCTGATCCATGAACTCGCTCACAAGCTGGATATGGGCAACGCCGTTGATATTGACGGTTTTCCGCCATTGCCCAACAGCATTACCCCGGCAGAATGGCACGGCGTATTCAGTGGCGTATGGAATGACCTCCAGGACAGGCTTCAGCGTGGTCAGCCAACTCCGATTGACGATTATGCAGCCAGCCATCCCGGTGAATGCTTTGCGGTATGCTGCGAAGCCTTTTTCTGTGCCCCGGCTATCCTCGCAGATGCCTATCCGGACCTGTATGGGCTACTCTGTCGCTACTTCAATCAACAGCCACTCTCACGCTTTCAGCGCTAGACGTTTTACACACCCGCATTTACTCATCATTTTGCAGGAGAATCACCATGCGCACTGGCATGATCCCTCTGGCCATGGGCCTGGGACTGCTGACAGGCTGCACCGGCATCCCCTCCGGCACTCAGCCGGTCAGCGATTTCGAACTCGACCGCTATCTGGGCGAGTGGTACGAAATTGCCCGCCTGGATCATTCCTTTGAACGCGGGCTTGAGTGCGTCACGGCCACTTACAGCATGCGTGATGATGGCGGCGTACGTGTGATCAATCGCGGCTACAACCCTGAAGAGCAAGCCTGGGATGAAGCGGAAGGCCGAGCCTATTTTATTGAAAAAGAGGATATCGGGCGTCTGAAGGTCAGCTTTTTTGGTCCCTTCTACGGCGGCTATAATATTCTCGAACTTGATGATGACTACCAGTGGGCGTTGGTATCCGGGCCTAACCGCGATTACCTGTGGATACTGTCACGCTCACCGCAAATGGATGAAGCCACCGAAGAGCGCCTGCGCGAGCGTGCGGCTGACATGGATTTTCCCACCGATGAACTGATTGACGTTGCACAGGGCGAGAGCTGCCCGGATTAATTTTCGATAAACAACAAGGAATTCTCATGCCCCAGCGTATTGCAGTCATTGCCGGCGACGGCATTGGCACTGAAGTCATGCCGGAAGGTCTGCGCGTACTCGATGCCGCCGCACGCAAGTTTGCCCTGGCACTGGATGTCCAGACGTTTGAGTTCGGCAGCTGCGACTATTACCTCAAGCACGGCAAGATGCTGCCGGATGACTGGTTCGAACAGCTCGAGGGATTTGATGCCTTGTTCTATGGTGCCGTTGGCTGGCCGGACACGGTACCGGATCATATCTCGCTGTGGGGTTCCTTGTTGCAGTTTCGCCGTCGCTTTGACCAATATGTCAACCTGCGTCCTTGCAAACTCATGCCCGGTATCAAAAGCCCCTTGGCAGGCCGGGCAGCAGGCGATATCGATTTCTACGTGGTCAGGGAGAATACCGAGGGCGAGTATTCCAGCGTCGGCGGCAGAATGTTTGAAGGCACCGAGCGGGAAGTGGTCATTCAGGAAACCGTGATGACCCGCACCGGTGTGGACCGTGTCCTCAAATATGCCTTTGAGCTCGCGCAGTCACGCCCGCGTAAAAAACTGACGTCCGCCACCAAGTCCAATGGTATCTCCATCACCATGCCCTACTGGGATGAACGGGTGGAAACCATGGCCGCCGGTTACCCGCAGGTGAATGTCGATAAATTCCATATTGATATCCTGACCGCCAACTTTGTGCTTCACCCGGACTGGTTTGATGTGGTGGTCGGCAGCAATCTGTTTGGTGACATTCTCTCGGATCTTGGCCCTGCCTGTACCGGCACCATTGGCATTGCCCCCTCGGCCAACATCAACCCCGAGGGCCGCTTTCCCAGCCTGTTCGAGCCGGTCCACGGCAGCGCACCGGACATCGCCGGCAAAGGGATAGCCAACCCGATCGGCCAGATCTGGTCTGCCGCCATGATGCTTGAGCATCTTGGCCACCAGGCCGCTGCCGATGCCATTGTCACTGCCATCGAGGCGGTACTGGAAGAAGGTAATCCGGCTGTTGTGACGCCGGATATCGGCGG
>NZ_VMQS01000002.1:0-6858 GCF_007625055.1 Halomonas sp. | reverse complement strand
TCGAGGCGGTACTGGAAGAAGGTAATCCGGCTGTTGTGACGCCGGATATCGGCGGCCAGGGCAATACGCAGACACTCGGCAAGGCGATTGCTGCACACCCTTACCTGGCATGAGGCGGTTGTTTCACTCTGGCACCCGCTTTTACATGCCGTCGACCTATCGCTTGCTCTGGCTGAAGCATCGGGTTCATGCTGGCTGTTTTGTAATGGGTGCCTGTGGAGACAACACTCTTTCAAGAATTTCTTTCATGAATTGCGTATCAAGGATTGCGCCATGCTAACCGATTGGCTTGACTGGACGCTGGAAGGTAAACCGGCATCGCGCCGCAGTGGCCCGCTGGCCTCGGGCCACTACACCCTGCATGGGCCCGGCATTCTCGAGCTGACGCCGGAATCCCTGGGCGCTAACCCACATGCCTGCGTTTTTTCAGCCGCCATCCATGGCAACGAGACCGCACCGGTTGAACTGCTGGGCGAACTGCTAGCGCAGATTGAGGCTGGCATGATGGCGCTGGGCTCACCCGTGCTGGTGATTCTGGGTAACCTGCCTGCTCTGCGCCAGGGCAAGCGCTTTATCAACACCAACCTCAATCGCCTCTTCCAGCGCGGCCTAGGCCTGGAGGGCAATGAACCCGCGCGCGCGCGTGAACTGATGACCCAGCTGGATCAATTCTACCAGCGGCATGCCCCGCTTCCCGCGCTGCACTACGATCTGCATACGGCAATCCGGACAAGCCTCTACCCGCGTTTTGTTGTCGAACCCTTTGGCGTCTCGGACACAGCGGGTGAACAGTGGCGGTGGCTGGCGGGTGCCGACATCCAGGCTGTCCTCCATCAGCATCAGCACAGCTGGACATTTTCCCACTACAGCAAGCATTACCATGGCGCTCAGGCCTTTACGTTTGAACTGGGTCGTGTGGCCCCTTTTGGTGCCAATGACCTGGACGCGCTGCGTCCCATGCTGGCGTTACTCGCGGCACTCGCCGGCGCTCAAACACCTGACGCCCAGCCGCCTGACAGCATGGTGTTTTTTAGGGTTGAGCAGGAAATCATGCGCCAAAGTCATGCGTTCACTCTATGCTTTGATGAGGATATTCCCAATTTCACCGCCTTCCCGTCGGGCACTCTGCTGGCCAGGGACGCCCAGGCAGGCGCGTTCAAGGTCGGTGAAACGCCGCTGCATGTTGTATTTCCAAACGCCAGGGTGGAAATTGGCGCGCGCGCGGCATTGCTGGTGACCCCTGTCGAGGGCAGCCACAGCAAAATTTTCTAACCTGTTGATTTCGTATATCAATCAATACAATAACGATAAAATAGTATGACAACCGCCAGCCACACGAGATAAACAGCGCATACGCCGCTTTCACTGGGGTCTTTAGACGTTTCATCGCGGCCGTGAGGAAACGTCAACTGACCCTAAAGTCGGATATAATGGTGCCAGTTGACGGCCCTGTGTTGTCATACTGTCATGTTGCTGCGGCAACCCCCTGTAATGGAGTCAAAAACAATGGCCGCAACGCCCATTCCACTGGAAGTACGTAATATCACCAAGCGCTTTGGCGATACCGAAGTGCTCAAAGGTCTTTCGCTACAGGCGCACAAGGGCGATGTGATCACCCTGATTGGTGCCTCAGGCTCCGGCAAGAGCACCTTCCTACGCTGTATGAACCTGCTTGAACAACCGAACGAAGGCGATCTCATTGTTCACGGCGAAGAAATTCGCTTCAAGAAGACCAAGCATGGACGCGAGCCGGCTGACTGGCGCCAGGTCGTCAACATGCGCGCCAAGCTCTCGATGGTATTCCAGAGTTTCAATCTCTGGGCCCACATGACCTTGCTGGAAAACATCATCGAAGCCCCTGTCCATGTGCTGAAAAAACCCAAGGCTGAGGCGATCGAACACGCCCACGCGCTCCTTGAACGGGTTGGCCTTTCTCATCGTGCCAATGCCTATCCGGCACAGATGTCCGGCGGACAGCAACAACGCGGCGCCATCGCCCGCGCCCTGGCCATGAACCCGGAAGTCATGCTGTTTGATGAACCGACGTCAGCGCTCGACCCGGAGCTGGTGGGCGATGTACTCAAGGTCATGCGTGATCTTGCCGATGAAGGTCGCACCATGGTGGTGGTCACTCATGAAATGAGTTTTGCCCGCGATGTTTCCAGCCAGGTGATCTATCTTCACGAAGGCCGGGTGGAAGAATCAGGCCGCCCGGCGGAGGTGCTTGAAAACCCTCAATCCCCGCGCCTGAAGCAATTTCTCGCCCCCAATTATTGATCCTGCGCACGGAGCAAGGCTTATCATGATTGATCTCCACGGCTACGGCCCACGCCTGCTTGAAGGCGCCGGGGTCACCCTGTCACTGGCGTTACTGTCGCTGTTGGTCGCCATCCTTCTTGGCCTGCTGACGGCCACGGCAAAGATGTCGCGCAGCTGGCTGGCTCACCGAAGCGCCACCCTGTACACCACCATTATTCGCGGCGTGCCGGATCTGGTGCTGATGATGCTGCTGTTCTTTGGCGGCCAGATTGGCGTGAACGTCTTCACGGATTGGCTTTACTATGAGTTTGATATCGATATCTTTATCAATATCAACGAATTTGTCGCCGGTGTCGTTACCATTGGCCTGATTTTTGGTGCCTATATGGGCGAGACGTTCCGCGGAGCTTTCATGGCCGTTGACCAGGGCCAGATCGAGGCGGGTAAAGCCTATGGGATGAGTAATGCACTGGTTTTCCGCCGCATCCGCTTTCCACAGATGATGCGCCATGCCCTGCCGGGGCTCTCCAACAACTGGATGGTGCTACTCAAGACAACCGCACTGGTCTCGGTGATCGGCCTTTCTGACATGGTACGCATCGCCGCCGAAGCCTCAAAAGCCACCCGCGAGCCCTTCACCTTCATGATCACAGTGGCACTGATCTACCTGCTGATTGCCAGCGCCTCTGAATGGCTGTTTGCCCGCCTGCAGAAACGCTACGATATCGGCTACGCGGAGGCTGACTGATGGACGCATTGATGACCCGGCTTGAAGCCCTGCTGGCAGACAACAGCATCTTTACCCTGCAAACCCTGTCCTACTACACCCAAGGACTGACGGTCACCGTTCAACTGGTATTCCTGTCCCTGCTGATCGGTCTGGTCATGGCGGTACCGTTGGCCATTGGCCGCAGCTCCAGGCACGCCTGGATCAAGTGGCCGATTTTCGCCTACACCTATGTGTTTCGCGGCACACCGCTGCTGATTCAGCTCTACCTGATCTATTACGGTGTCGTCTTTGTTGAAGGCATTCAGGAGACCTGGCTCTGGTTCATTCTGGAAGACCCTTTCATGCCGGCACTGATCGCCTTCACCCTCAATACGGCGGCGTACACCACAGAAATTTTCCGTGGTGCCATCAAATCAACGCCCAAGGGAGAAATTGAAGCGGCACGGGCCTACGGTATGTCCACTAACCTGATGCTCAAACGCGTGGTTCTGCCCAGCGCCTTTCGCAGAGCCTTGCCCGCCTACGGCAATGAAGTCATCTTCATGCTCCATGCCAGCGCGATTGCCAGCGTGGTCACCATCATGGACCTGACCGGCGCCGCCCGCTTTGTCTATGCGCGCTTTTACGCCCCGTTCGAAGCCTTTCTGTTTGTGGCGGCCATCTATCTGTGCCTGACCTTTGCGATTCTGTACTTTTTCCGTTATCTGGAGAAAAAACTGCTGGCACATCTACAGCCCATGTCATGAGCGCCTTAATATAAGTGAAACAAACGTGAGTTCAAACGTTGACCAGACTTTTGGCATTCATGCCTGAGTGAGTTAATTTAGGTGCGAACTCTTTTAAGGGTGTGCACGTTCAACCTGGAGATAGACAATGAAAAAAATACTGACGACCTCATTGCTTGGCCTGGCCATTGCCGCTACCAGCGCACAGGCAAGGGATTATGATGAAATCCGCATCGGCGTGGATGTTCCCTACGAACCAATGGAATACCGCACAGCGGACGGAGAGCTGACCGGTTTTGATATCGATCTGGGCAACGCCCTGTGTGCCGAGATCGGCATCGATTGCGAGTGGGTGGTTCAGGGTTGGGACGGTATCATCCCGGGCCTCTTGTCACGTAAATATGATGCCATCATGTCATCCATGACCATCAACGAAGAGCGTCGGGAACAGGTCCTATTCTCCGAGCCTTACTTCCAGCCGCCCTCTGCCTGGTTTGCCCCGAAAACCAGTGAACTCAACGATGCCACCGAAGCATCGCTGGAGGGCCTGACCATTGGCGTTCAGCGCGGTACCCTTCAGGATAACTACGTCACCGACATGTTCGGCGATATCGCGGATGTCAACCGCTACTCCACCGCCGATGACATGGTGCTGGATATGGAAGCCCAGCGCCTGGATATCCTCTTCCTTGATTACCCTGTGGGTCAGTCAACCCTGCTTGAGAGCGATAACCGCGCTTACAAGGTCGTCGGCGACATGGTCACCGAGCCGAAAGAATACTTTGGTGACGGCTTCGGGATTGCCTTCCGCCAGCGCGATGAAGCGCTCGCCGAGCAGTTCAACGACGCGCTGGCCACGCTGCAGGAAGACGGCACTTACGATGAAATCTACAACCGCTACTTTGATGCGGAATAAGCCCACCCTGCCATTGATCTGAGATCCTATCAACGCCTCTGCGGAAACCACAGCAGAGGCGTTTTTTTGAGGGTTACCATGCCAATCAAGCTGGGCAGCTATTCATGACTCAAAGGTCATATGCGGCGCGGGCGCGTCGGGCAACAGCCTGGCGCAGTCTCGGGTTTTGGCCATCAGCTCGGCATGGCTGTCGGCCATCAGGTTGATATGGCCCAGCTTGCGCCCGGCCCGCTCGCCTTTGCCATAGCGGTGCAGGTGGGCGTTGGGCAGCGTCAGAACCTCGACGCTTGACGGTTCGCGCCCGATCACATTCACCATGCAGGTTGGCGCCAGAGCAGCGGTGTCTCCCAACGGCAGCCCCTGAATGGCGCGCAGATGGTTTTCGAACTGGCTGGTGATGGCCCCGTCCATGGTCCAGTGACCGGAGTTATGCACGCGAGGCGCCATTTCATTGGCCAGCAGGGTACCCTCCCGGCTCTGGAACAGCTCAAGTGCCAGCACGCCGACGTAATCCAGCTCATCCAGCAGGGCCTGGATATAGCGGTCAGCCGTTTGCTGAACGCTGGCATCAAGGTCCGGCAGCGGCGCGGCCGAATAGCGCAGAATACCATCAAGGTGCTGATTTTCTGCCATCGGGTAGCATTTCACACTGCCATCGCGCCCGCGTACCGCTATGATCGACACCTCGCGGACGAAATCCACAAAGGCCTCCACGATCAACTGGGAGTGGCCAATCGCCGCCCAGGCGCTGGCCGCCTCCGCAGATTGTTTTAAAACCGCCTGGCCTTTACCGTCATATCCCTCGGTAACGGACTTGGCCACCACAGGGCATCCCAGTTCTTGCGCTGCCGCCTCAAGGGCCTCCGCGCTCTCCACCACCCGATACGCTGGCGTAGGAATGCCCAGACGATCAAACAGCGTCTTTTCCTCTACCCGGTTCTGGCATACCTCAATGGCCCGGCTGCTCGGGTAGACCGGCTTGCGCTGTTCAATGTCGCGCACCAGGGCCACCGGCAGGTGCTCGAATTCATAGGTCACCACATCAACCTTGTCGAGAAACGCGCCCAGGTGCTGGTTATCAGGGTCAATCACCACCTCACCAATGCCGGCACTCGGATGACCGGTGGTGTCCAGGAAAGTAAAGCGGTTGCCCAGCGGATAGCCTGCCAGGGCCAGCATCTGACCCAACTGCCCGGCCCCCAGAATGCCAATCTTCATGACGTTGCTCCTTATCATCGTAGGTGACTAATCATGGGGACGCGGGTCAGGGTTATCCAGCACCGCCTGGGTCTGTTCAGCGCGAAACTGTTCGACCGCGGCACGCACGCCAGCATCTTGCAACCCGACAATCTGCGCGGCCAGCAGCCCCGCATTGGTGGCGCCTGCCTTGCCGATCGCCAGGGTGCCCACGGCGATGCCGCCGGGCATCTGGGCGATGGATAGCAAGGAATCAAGGCCTTTCAACGCCTTGGACTCCACCGGCACACCCAGCACCGGCAGCGGCGTCTGGGAGGCCACCATCCCCGGCAGGTGGGCCGCACCACCCGCACCGGCCACAATCACCTGCAGGCCCCGTTCAGCAGCGCCTTTGGCATAGTCGAACAGCAGATCCGGGGTGCGGTGCGCGGATACCACACGGGTTTCGTAATCAACGCCGAGTTTTTCCAGCATCTGAACGGCATGCTCCATGACCGGCCAGTCAGACGTTGATCCCATAATCACCCCCACGCGGGGCGCGCTGTTCGCTGCCATGTTGTTTCCCTCGGGTTACTTGAAAAGTAAAGCGCATAGTCTACCAGAGCACACCGCAAACAGCGCATAAAGGGGAAGGTTGAAATTTAGCGTGAAGAAGTATTGAAAAGCATTTCGCCAGGCGTCATTGTGTATGGGTCATTTCTGACTGATGGAGCATCATGAGTACGGTACGCCTTTCTGCGCATGCGGATATTTCCGACCCTCCCCGAAGCGGCCCTGACGAACTTGACGTCAGGGAACTTGAAAAACGCACACGTCTGATGCGTATTATCACGCGGCATATTGCCGTTTCAGAGCTCGGTAACCGCGATATCGCGCGCCAAGCCGGCCTTCCGGTGCAGAAGATCAGCGATCTGCTGGCCGGGCGCCTGGAACATCTGAACATGGATGAACTCAATCAGCTGCGCAGCACCCTGGAGGCGCAGACCCCCTTGCATTAATGATCCAATTTTTCAGCTAAACCGATTTTCATA
>NZ_VMQS01000114.1 GCF_007625055.1 Halomonas sp. | reverse complement strand
TCTGCCTGAGGAGTGAAAGCACGCGCATCAACGCCCTGGGTTGCGGTTACCAGGGGCCCACTATAATCACTGGCATCAATCAGGCGCTCCATCCAGCCTTCAAACAGCAGGCCGTTGAACACCACCAGATCCGCCTGCGCCAGCGAGCGCGCATCGCCAGGGCTGGGAGAGAAGACATGGGCATCCCCATCGGCACCGACCAGAGACGTCACTTCCACATGCTCACCGCCGACGTTTTCGACCATATCCGCCAGAATCGAAAAGCTGGTGACCACATTGACACGTTCCGCCGCCATGGCAGCAGGCAGCGCGAGCAGGGTGCCCGCACCCACTAACCAGCGTGATAAAGAAGAAGACATCATCTTGACTCCTGTAAAGCAACCGCTGCCAGGCAGCGTTAGGTTAACGATTGTGTTTCAATCGGGGTCGTCTTGCGCCTCAAGCGGGCGGCCAGGCTGTGGTAGCGCCCGAACAAGGCGGATAAAAGATAGCCTGTGCCCGCCAGCAGAATAATGCTCGGCCCGGACGGCAGATCAAAATGGAACGACAGCAGCAGGCCGCCAGTGCTGGCCAGCATCGCCAGCACAATGGCAATGCCGATCAGGCCTTCCAGCCGCTTGCTCCAGAAGCGCGCCGAGGTGGCCGGCAGCATCATCAGCCCCACCGCCATCAGGGTGCCCAGGGTCTGAAAGCCCGCTGTCAGGTTGAGCACCAGCAAGCCCAGGAAAATACTGTGAATCCACTGGTTGCGCCGCCCCTGGCCGCGCAGGAACAGCGGGTCCAGGCACTCGACCACCAGGGCGCGGAAAATCACCGCCAGTATCAGCACAATCAGGGTGCTGATGCTGGCAATCAACAACAGGGCCGTGGAGTTGATCGCCAGGATCGAGCCGAACAGCACATGGGTAAGATCAACGCT
The DNA here is from genome assembly GCF_007625055.1 of Halomonas sp. Lineage (GTDB taxonomy): Bacteria > Pseudomonadota > Gammaproteobacteria > Pseudomonadales > Halomonadaceae > Vreelandella. The sequence goes on along the minus strand of NZ_VMQS01000114.1, from coordinate 1,255 downwards.
GCTGCCACCCAGTGAAATCAGCATGACGCCTGCCGCCAGCGAGATAATAAAAAAGCTCGCCATGGCCGCATCCTCACGCTGCCCGCCCATCTTGGAGACCGCCCCGGCCAGCAGCGCCACAAAAACCCCGAAGATAATCCCGCTGATGCTCATCACCGGCAGCGAAAACCCCGCCAGCAGAAAGCCCAGGGCCACGCCCGGCAGAATGGCATGGGCCATGGCATCGCCAATCAGGCTCATGCCGCGCAACACCAGAAAAACACCCAGCGTGGGCGCCGCCAGCGAAAGCGCCAACCCCGCCACCACGGCGCGGCGCATAAAGCCATAATCAAAGGGCGCGATCAGCCAGCTATCAAGCAGTTCCCACATAATGCCCTCCAGACGTGAACGGCAAGGGGTTAACTGGCCTGTGCGCCGACACCAGCTCGCCAGGCAGCATCCAGTAGGCGCTGCCGCCTTCCAGCAACAGCACCTCATCTGCCAGGCGCTGCAAATGATCCATATCGTGCAGCACCACAATCAGCGTCATGCCGTCATCGGCCATCTGGCGCAGAATAGGCACCAGCACGCTCACGGTTTCGCTATCCACGTTGGCAAAGGGCTCATCCAGCAGCAGAAGCTCCGCCTCCTGCATCAGGGTGCGGCCAATCAGAGCGCGCTGGCGCTGGCCGCCGGAAAGCTCGCCCAAAGGGCGATGGGCCAGATGCGAAATGCCCAGGCGCGCCATGATGTCGCGACCCTTGCGATAGTGCGCCGCGCAATAGCCCTTCAGCGCCCCATGGCTTGGCCAGCTGCCGGTCATCACCAGCTCTTCCACGCTCATCGGAAAGGTCAGGTCCAGCACCAGCTGCTGGGGCAGCCAGGCCCGCCGCTCCGGCGGTATGGCACATACCACCTCGCCGCTTATGGGGCTGAGCTCGCCCATAATGGCTTGAATCAGCGTACTTTTACCGGCGCCATTGGCACCAATCAGGGCGGTAATTGCCCCGGCTTTAAACTCACCGGAAACATGCGCCAGCACGCTGCGCCGCGCCTGGGCCAGGTGCAGGTCGTGGAGTATCAGGCGGGAGGGTGTCTTATGACTCATGATGCCCAACCACCTGCCCAGACAACCAGCAGCCACAGCACCGCCAAAGGCAGCGCCACCAAAGCCAGGCGTTTCACCGCCGACAGCGACATCAGGGAAAAATGACAAGGCCCCTCGCGGTTATGTCGATGTGAGTGCTCACTCATCAGGCATCCTCTTAACAGGCAA
>NZ_VMQS01000057.1:8940-14735 GCF_007625055.1 Halomonas sp. | reverse complement strand
TTGAAAGCTTGGCCTCGGTATAGCGCATGGCCGCAAAGGATTTGGGGTCATCCGGGCTACCCCAGTTACCCTGGCCGTCCACCAGCGGGTAGCGATAGCTGAATGGCTGGGCCATCAGCACCATGGCTTCATAACAGGCGCTGTCACCGTGAGGGTGGAACTTACCCAGGACGTCACCCACGGTACGTGCCGATTTCTTGTACTTGGCATTGGCATGCAGTGCCAGCTCGCGCATGGCGTAAATAATCCGCCGCTGCACGGGTTTCATGCCATCGCCGATATTCGGCAGGGCACGGTCGAGAATGACGTACATCGAGTAATCGAGGTACGCTTTTTCGGTGTAATCGCGCAGGGCGATGCGTTCAACATCGCCTTCCGCGACCTGGATATCCATGGTCATCTGGGGTTATACCTCGATATCTGCGAGATTGCCGTAGTCTTCCAGCCATTTCTTGCGATCACCGGCGCGTTTCTTGGCCAGTAGCATGTCCATCATTTCCTGAGTGCCATCGCCTGCCAGGCGAGTCAGCTGCACCAGGCGGCGCGTATCGCTCGCCATGGTGGTTTCGCGCAGCTGCAGCGGGCTCATCTCACCCAGCCCCTTGAAGCGCTGAACATTAGGGGCGGCCTTCCGTGTGCCGCTTTTTTTCGCCAGCTGCTTGAGTATCGCGGCTTTTTCGCTTTCATCCAGGGCGTAGTGAACCTCCTTGCCCAGGTCGATGCGGTACAGGGGCGGCATGGCCACAAAGACGTGCCCGGCATCCACCAGGCTTGGGAAGTGACGCAAAAAAAGAGCGCACAACAAAGTGGCAATGTGTAGCCCATCGGAATCCGCATCCGCCAGGATACAGATCTTGTGGTAACGCAGTTTCTCCAGATTGGCGCTGCCCGGGTCGGCACCAATCGCCACGGCGATATCATGGACCTCCTGGGAGCCATAGATATCATGCGTCTCGACTTCCCAGGTGTTGAGGATCTTGCCGCGCAGCGGAAGAATGGCCTGGGTTTCACGGTTGCGCGCCTGCTTGGCACTGCCGCCGGCAGAATCTCCTTCCACCAGGAACAGCTCGCTCTGAGCCGGGTCCTGGCCGGAACAGTCCGCCAGCTTGCCGGGCAAGGCCGGGCCTGAGGTCACCTTCTTGCGGGCGACCTTCTTGGACTTTTTCTGGCGCTGCTGAGCGGCACTGATCACCAGTTCAGCCAGCATTTCGCCCTGCTCCACATGGTGATTAAGCCACAGCGAGAAGGCGTCCTTGACCACGCCGGAAACAAAGCCCGCAATGGTGCGCGATGACAGTCGCTCCTTGGTCTGGCCGGCAAACTGGGGGTCGAGCATCTTGACGGAGAGCACAAAAGACGCCCGCTCCCAGAGGTCATCGGCGGTCAGCTTGACCCCCCTTGGCAAGAGGCTACGGTATTCACAGAACTCGCGCAGGGCATCCAGCAGCCCGGCACGAAAGCCGTTCACATGGGTACCGCCCTGAGGCGTGGGGATCAGGTTGACGTAGCTTTCCAGCAGCGCTTCACCGCCTTCAGGCAGCCATTGAATGGCCCAGTCAACGCCATGTTCATCGTCGCTGAAGTGGCCAACAAAGGGCGCATTGGGCACCACTTCATAACCATCAGTGGCCTGAGCCAGGTAGTCGCGCAGGCCATCGGCATAGGCCCATTCAGTGCTGGTGCCATCAGGTTCCAGCAGGGTGACGGCAAGTCCGGGGCATAGCACCGCCTTGGCGCGCAGCAGGTGCTTCAGCCGGGAGAGCGCAAGTTTGGGGCTGTCAAAATAACTGTCATCCGGCCAGAAGCGCACCAGGGTGCCGCTGGCCTTTTTCGCCGCCTTGCCCAGGTTATGCAGTTCTTCAACCTTGGCGCCAAACTCAAAGGCCATGGCGTGTCGCGCGCCGTCACGGGTCACTTCGACTTCCAATCGGCGTGACAGGGCATTAACCACAGACACCCCAACCCCATGCAGGCCACCGGAAAAACGGTAGCTGGAAGACGAAAACTTGCCACCGGAGTGCAGCTTGGTAAAGATCAATTCCACCCCTGACACGCCGTGCTCGGGGTGCATATCAATCGGCATACCACGGCCATTATCGGTCACCTCGATACCCCCATCGGCCAGCAGCGCGACCTTGATGGCATTGGCATGCCCTGCCAGCGCTTCATCGACGCTGTTATCAATCACTTCCTGGGCCAGATGGTTGGGCCTTGAGGTATCGGTATACATGCCGGGGCGCTTGCGCACCGGCTCTAACCCCGATAAGACTTCGATGGAACTGGCGCCGTATTGAGAGGCATCAAACTGAGTCATGAAGCGTATATCCTGAAAGGTCAAACCTGTATTCGCAGCCGCTGACGAGGCGGCGGCGCAATGGCATGGCAATTAAATGGGCCCGAAAAATCAAACAGACAGCATAGCGGAAAAGCAAAATACTGTATATATGGTCATATGGCTCGACATCCATCGCGGACCACGCCTGTTCTTGACGCTTACTCATCCGCTGCCCAAAAGGCTTCAATCAGGCCACGCGTGGAGGCATCCATGTGGTCAGCGGGTGCCTGCCCGTCGATGATCTGCTGGGTCTCGGTGGCAATCTGCTTGCCCAGCTCCACCCCCCACTGGTCAAAGGGATTGATATCCCAGATCACGGCCTGGACGAATACCTTATGCTCATAAAGGGCAATCAAGGCGCCCAGGGTGTGCGGGGTCAGCTGGTCAAGCAGCACGGTGGTCGATGGCTGATTGCCGCGATAGCGTTTATGCGGCGGGCGCGGACCATCGTCATCAATGGCATCGTCGCCCAACATCAGTAGCCGCGACTGGGCGAAACAGTTGGCCAGCGCCAGCCGGTGCTGAGTCTGCAGGTGGCGACGGGTCTCAGGGTCTTCCACATCATCATAGCGTTTGAGGGGGGCAATAAAATCGCACTCCACCGGCTGCATTCCCTGATGCAACAGCTGATAGAAAGCATGCTGGGCGTTGGGGCCTAACTGCCCCCATAGCACCGGGCAGGTCGAGTAATCAATCGCCTGGCCCTGGCGGGTCACGGATTTGCCGTTGGATTCCATTTCCAGCTGTTCCAGGTAGGCAGCAAAATATTCCAGACGGCCATCATAAGGCAAAATGGAGTGGGCGCGGATATCCAGGAAATTGACGTTCCAGATACCTGCCAGCGCCAGCAGCACGGGCAGGTTTTCAGCCATGGGTGCCGCCTGGAAGTGACGATCCATGGCATGGGCACCGGCGAGCAGCGCGCGGAAATTGTCCATGCCGATGACCAGCGCAATCGGCAGACCGATAGTTCCCCACAGCGAGTAGCGCCCGCCGACCCATTCCCAGAAACGCAGCTGATGCGCCGGGGCGATGCCCCAGGCGGTCATCTTTTCCGGGCTGGCAGAAACACCGATAAAATGCTGACGAATCACCAGCTCTGCGCTGATCGGAGTCGCCCCGTGCCGGGTCAGACGCCCCAGCAACCAGTCCTTGGCGGTATTGGCATTGGACAGGGTATCGATAGTGGTAAAGGATTTCGACGACAGCACAAACAGCGTCACTTCAGGGTTCAGGCGGCTGAGGTAATCCGCCAGCTGGGAGCCATCCATGGTGGAAGCAAAATGTACCTCGACCGGATGCACGTCGTCAGGGCGGTAGTCAGCCAAGGCGTGGGTGACCATCAAGGGCCCCAGATCCGACCCCCCGACCCCCAGATTGACCACATGACGAATCGGCTTGCCGGTGGCACCTCGCCATTGCCCAGCGTGCAAGCGGCTAACCAGAGTTTCCATCTGCTCAAGGCTTGCGTGTACGGCGGCCACTACATCTTCGCCATCAACCTCAAGGCTTGCCTCGGGCGGCAGGCGCAATGCCGTGTGCAACGCCGGACGGTCTTCACTGGTGTTCACCCGCTGACCGCTTAGCAGGGCCTTGATAGCGCCTGGCAGCTCGGCTGCTTCTGCCAGGGCCAGCAGTTTATCCAAGGTTTCGTCCTGCCAACGCTGTTTGGAAAGATCCAGCATCACCCCAGCCGCCTGATGCGCAAAATGTTCAAAGCGCGTCGATGATTCGGAAAACAGGGTCTTCAGATGAACGCCCTGCAGCGCATCGGCATGCTCCTGTAACGCCTTCCATGCCGGTAATTGATCCGGCGTTGCGTTAGCGACTGATGACATTGGCCCTCTCCTGTGGCGATGTTGGGTGCAGCAGGGTCTGTTCCGGGTGACGCTTGAGGCGTAAACTATGCGCCCATTGATTATCAACGCTGTCTCTTTATGATGAAACCGGCCTGCCCATGAGTGATGCATCTTACCGTGACGCCATCTTTTCGACACCCCTGGATCGCGTCGCGCGTTTCTCCTTCGATGAGCAGGTCGTTGCCTGCTTTCCTGATATGATCCGCCGCTCGGTGCCGGGTTACGGGCAGATTCTTGGCATGCTCAGCCTGATTGCCCAGCGTCATCTGCGCCACGGTGCCCACGTCTATGACCTCGGCTGTTCACTGGGCGCTTCTGGCCTGGCCTTGGCCGGCGCCCTGCCGGAAGATGCCTTTTACTATACCGGGGTCGATCTTTCTCCCGCCATGGTGGAACGCGCCCGGCAAACTTTTACGGATGAATGCCCTCAGCATAGCCTGCAGGTCATGGAAGCCGATATCCGTCAGCTGGACTATCAACCCTCCGGCATGATCATCCTCAATTTCACCCTGCAATTCTTGCCACCTGAAGACCGTGACGCCCTGCTGGCCAGGCTGTATAACGCCCTTGAACCGGGTGGCGTGCTGATTCTGTCCGAAAAAACCATTGATGCCGATGAGCGTGATAACGCCTGGCGCGTCGAGCGCTACCATGACTTCAAGCGTGCTAACGGCTACAGCGAGATGGAAATCAGCCAGAAACGTACCGCGCTGGAAAACGTGTTGATTCCCGATACGCTGGATGCCCTGCATGGACGTCTGGCCCAGGCAGGCTTTCCGCGCTCAATGACCTGGTTTCAGTACCTGAACTTTACCTCGCTGATTGCCTTCAAGGAGAGCTAGGGTGCCCCTCGCCGACGACCACCGCGTGCTTTATCAGGCGTTTCTCGATCAGGAATTGACCGAATGGCTCGCCTTGCTACCCGAACAGCTTGCCAAGGGGCTGGATCGCCATCGCCATGGGGATCTGCCGATGTGGGAAAAGGCAGTGCGCAAGCTGCCGCCGTTGCCGGCAGAGCGCAAGGTACACCTTGATCAGGACACCGTCCGCGTGGATATGGCCCTAAGCGACAGCCAGCAGCGCCAGTGTTTCAATCTGCTGCGCAAGCTGGCCCCTTGGCGCAAAGGCCCCTACTCGCTGGGCGGCATTGACATTGATACCGAATGGCGTTCCGACTGGAAATGGCAGCGGCTGGCGCCTCATCTTGCCCCGCTCAGCTACCGCAAGGTGTTGGATGTGGGCGGTGGCAGTGGCTACCATGCCTGGCGGATGGCTGGCGCTGGGGCGGACTTTGTCCTGGTCATCGACCCGTCACCGCGTTTTTATTGGCAGTTTCAGGCAGTCCGCCATTTTATTGGAGATGCCGATCAGCAGCGCACACATTTTCTGCCCGTGGGCATTGAGCAGGTGCCCCCCAAGCTGGGCTTTTTCGATACGGTTTTTTCCATGGGGGTGCTTTACCATCGGCCTTCCCCTCTGGAACATTTACAACAGTTGAAAGAGGCGCTGGCCCCGGGGGGCGAACTGGTACTGGAAACCCTGGTAGTGGAAGGTGATGAACAAACCGTCTTTATGCCCGGCGAGCGCTATGCGGCCATGCC
>NZ_VMQS01000057.1:0-8840 GCF_007625055.1 Halomonas sp. | reverse complement strand
AATCACCAGCCAGCGCCCCAGATTGAGAATACTCGCCAACGAGGCCGCCACATAGGTAAACGCGCAGGCAGTCAGCACATGACGGGCACCCTGCATATCCTTGGGGGGCACATAGTCTTTCAGAATCGGCAAGGCACGATTGAAGCTGGCATCAAACTCCACCGGCAGAGTGACCAGGTGCACCACCGCCGCCGTGCCAAAGCTGATCACCGCCATGATAATCACCAGTGCAAGGCCACCCGGAAGGCGGGTCAGCACAAACAGGAAGGGGGCTGCCATCATCAAGAGGGCACCGATCTTTTCCGCCTTTTGCGCCAGCAGCACCAGGCGTGAGCGCGCCAGTAGCGGCGTGTAGCCCTGATGATGCTGCAAGGCATGGCCCACTTCATGGGCTGCCACGGTCACCGCCGTCAAGGTGCGCCCGTCATGGTTGTCCGCCGACAGACGAACCGTGCGGGCTTCCGGATCGTAATGGTCGCCGTATTCAGTGCGCTCCACCTTCACCCCTTCGACGTTAAAGCGGCGAAGCAGATGCTCAGCCAGCTCTGCGCCTGTTCCCGGGTAATCATCGCGCCCGCGGGCATGGCGTTTGAGCACCCATTTGGCCCACAGGTTGGGCAGCACGAAAATGGCCAGAACAAAGGCGATCAGCAGGATAATCATGATGCCACCCGCTCAATTCGGGTATGCCAGTCAGCACCTTCAATATCCACAACACGATAGCCAGGACGCGCGGCCTTATCCACGGCGAACGCCCTGGCATGCGGCAGAAACTGATCGGCCGTGGCGGGGGTGCCGTAAACACTGACGCTGAAGCCGTTCAACGCCTTTTCCTCCGCGTAGGCCTGATGGGCATGGCCAAACAGCACTACTTTGACCTGCGGGTAGCGGCCAATCAGCTGCCAGAAAGCGTCTTTGTCTTCCAGGCCGATGGCATCCATCCAGGCAGCACCTACTTCAACCGGCGGATGGTGCATGGCTATCAGCGTAGGCGCCGTCTGGCGATCAAGCTGGGCTGCCAATGCCGCGAGTTTATCGCTTCCCAAGGCACCGCCCGGCGCGCCAGGCACCTGAGTATCCAACAACAGTAGCCGCCATTCATTCAGCATCAGCGCCTCTGCCAGCGGATGAACCGCTTCCATCATGGGGCGCTGATCATGGTTACCCGGCAGCCAATGCCAGGGGCAAGCTAAACGATTGAGCTGTTCAACTGCCAATGCGTAGGCCTGTGCCGAATCATCCTGGCTGATATCGCCGGTCACAATGACCAGGTCAGGCGCTTCCTGCTTGATAGCGTCCATAACCGCCAGGAACTGACGATAGGGAACCCCAGACCGGGAAAGGGCCTGAGGGTCAGCATGCAGATGCAGGTCAGTCAGTTGTACAAGACGCATTGGTGACGCTCCTCAAGGCACTTCGTGAAGGTATTCACTGCGCCCATGGGCCAGGCCGTGCGCCAGCCATTCGCCCAGAAACCGGTTGAGCTGAAGCTTTTCATCCGGCTGGTGCATACGCGGATTAGGGTAACGGTAGCGGCCATGGAAGTGCCTTTCACGCTGAAAGTGGGTGACTTCCGCCATGCGCACATCATGGTATAGGTGGACGCGCATCTTGGGGGTTTCCAGCAGATGGTCCATCAGGCCCGTCTGGGAAACGTGCACCATGGTGGTATAAGGCGCATTTTCATGGATATACAGATGCAGGGCGTTGTCGCCCTGTTCCCCTAGCTGAATGGCGCGACGCTGGCCTTGCTCCATATCACCCACCAGCCGAATCAGGCGCAGATAATTTGCGCTGCATTCACCTTGCAGGGATTTCAGATCAGTGACATAAGCGTTTCGAACCATTGCGGGCTCCAGTTCTTGTTACATTCAGTCTTCAACACGCGTTCTAAAGACCGACCCTTGGATATGGACGTTTGATACGAGCTTGAAACATACTTGAAAAATACTTGAAACTTACCTGCAGTCGTCAGTTTTTAGCCTGTTTTGGCTTTAATGTTCAAACAACGATTTCAACGAAAGCGCGGCGTATTATCCGGCAGGGCACGCAGCGACGCTCGCTCGCGTGCCAACCAGTGCATGCCGATCAGGCTCATGGCGTTATCGAGCCGCCCCTGCATCATCATTTCCCAGGCATCATTAAAGCTGACGACATGCACCCGGATGTCTTCGTGTTCATCTTCCAGGCCGTGGATGCCGCCCATTCCCTGGCTATCAATCAAGCCGCAAAACAGTGTAACGCGCTCATCGCAGGCGCCAGGGCTTGGGTAGTAAGTATGCAGGTGCTTGAGCTCGGCGACCCGACAGCCTGCCTCTTCCTGAGCCTCACGGCGGGCCACGTCCTCAAGCGTCTCGCCCTCTTCCACCAGGCCTGCGACAAACTCAAGCTTCCATGGCGTTAGAGGATCATCTACCGCTCCTGCCCTGAATTGCTCGACAAATACCAGCGCATCGCCAACCACATCGTAAAGCAGCACCCCCACCGCATCCTTGCGCATGTGGACTTCCCGGCGCATGGGCTCGCTCCAGCCGCCCTCAAACAGGCGATGACGCAGGGTAATGGCTTCCAGGCGGAAAAAGCCTTGCTGCAGCACATCCCGGGAAATCAGCTCAACATCCTCACCGGTAAACGCAGGTGACGCTGATGAAGGTGAATCTGGTGCAGGGGACTCGGCGCCCATGGGTCACTCCCGATAAAAAACGTTACCCCATTATCGGGGCTTGTTATCGGGAATGCCAATTTACCTGCAGCAAGCAGCGACTATCGCCTTGCAAGGCAGACGCTATCACGCCGGCAGTGATAATTTCCTGCGTGCTGTGTCCGTTGATCAGGACGACAGCTGATCGAGTAGTTGTTGCGCGTCTTGACGCAATGCCGCATCTGACGCTTCACGCCCTTGACGTACATCCCCCTCCAGCGCGCGCTGAGCATGCTCACGGGCTGCCTGGGTGTTGCCTTCCTCGGCCAGAAACGCGGCATAGTAATAATTGACATCGACACCCGCCGGACGAATTTCCAGGGCACGCTGAAACATCTGCTCCGCCCTGTCGCTATCACCAAAGCCGATCAGACCACCCGGCACACGGTCATAAAGCGCCCCCAGAGTCACATAGGCTGACCCTTGAAGACCTTCAGGGTCGATGGTAATAGCCCGCTCCAACACATTCCGGGCGGCCTTGGCATCGCCCAGCGCACCCAGACCGCCACGTTCCCGCGCATAGGCGGCCAGCACTATCCCCTGCCAGACCAGCACATCGGCCTCATCGGCATGCTGCCCGGCCAGGGCTTCGGCCTCCCCTGCCAACGCTTGCAAAGCGTCTTCACGCTGGTTGGCAGGCATTTGTGTCACTGTGTTTTCCCAACGGTTCTGCAATGAGAAAAGCGCGTCCTGGTAAGCGCCAGCTGATAACGAAGTAACGCAAACAGCGGTACTCAACAGCGTCTTGCTAATTCTTTTTTTGGATACTTGCATGGGCGACTCCCAATAAATACTGGTTGGAATTGTTATTGCATTGCACGGCTGGCTAAAGCTGACTTCGCCAACAGCCCTCTAATGTAACGAACGTTTGAATGATACGCCAACCGGAATACTGCTGTTGTGTTGACTGGCGTCCCCGTAATTGCCTGGCGGTTAGGGATTTAACGCAGTGAGTAGCGTATGCTGGAAGACCCCCTATCGAGATAAGCCACAACATCGCAACATGGAGCAGCGCATCCGATGAAAGGCAGGAATATGACCCGCTGGCGCGACCCGGCAAAAGACCCGCGCCAGGCGCCGAAAAGCAACCTCATCACGCCGGCAGGTGCTCAACGGCTGCGCGGCATCCTGGATCATCTTGTGCGCGTCAAGCGTCCGGCACTATCTGCCAAGGTCGGCGAAGCGGCCGCTCTGGGCGATCGTTCGGAAAACGCTGATTACACCTATAACAAAAAAGAGCTGAACCGGGTGATTGCGCGGATTGGCTATCTGACCAAGCGCCTTGACGAACTTCAGGTGGTTGACCGCTTGCCGGCCAACACTGACAAGGTATTCTTCGGTGCATTTGTGGAGCTGGAAGACGAGGATGGCAAGGAAATCGCCATACGCATCGTCGGTCATGATGAAATCGACACCCAACAGCGCTGGATCAGCGTTGACGCCCCCTTGGCCAAAGCATTACTGGGTAAAGAGCTGGATGATGAGGTCAGTGTCAAGACACCCGGTGGAGAAACCACCTACCTGATTACCTCTATTCATTACCGTACACCTGCTCGATAAACTTTAAAGCGGCGGTTGTCTGCAAGAACTTCAAAACTGCCAAAGGTGGCTTCCAGGTGATCTGCATAGGGTAAGAAGGCATTGGCCACCAGAATCAGCTGCCCACCTCGGGCCAGGTGCGCTGGGGCCTCACGTATCAGTTGACCAGCTGCCCCGTAATGAATATCCCGCTCCTGATGGAACGGCGGGTTACTGACAATCAGATCAAACTGTTCATCGCCCAAAGCTGAATACACATCACTGGCCAGTACGCGGGCTGTCAACTGGTTCGCGGCCAGTGTTCGTCGACAGGCTTCTACGGCGAATGCATTGATATCGACGGCGGTCACGTCCTGGCTGCGCTGGGCCAGCCAGGTGCTGATAATGCCATCACCGCAACCGATATCCAGGCATCTTCGCAGCGTGCCGGGCAATTTGTTTTCCTGCAGCGCGCGTTCCAGCGTATCCAGCAAAAGCGCGGTGCCTTCATCCAGCTTGCCATGGCCAAAGACCCCAGGGTGGCTATGCAGCTGCATACCGCGCAGGTTAAAGGCTTGCCACGCAGCAGCGCTGGCAGTGGGCAAGGCCTGAGTCTGGGTGGCAAACAGGGAACAACGCCGCGCGTTATCCAGCTTGTCACATCGCAGACCTAACGCCTCCAGCACCTTGGGCACGCGCTTGATCCCACCGTTATGTTCCCCGACGATCTCCAGCGGCGTACCCGGCGGCAACTGCTCACACAGCCAGGTTAACCACCAGATACCCAGCTGATGGGTTTTTGGCCAGAACAGCACCCAACCTGAAGGCAATGTCATATCGCCATTGTCCATGGGCGAAAACGCACTAATCCCGCGCTGCCGGTAGGCTTGCAGAATACTGTGATCGGCGCTTGCCACGCCTTCCACCTGATCCGCCAGCCAGTCATCCACGGGGGGTGCGACGGCAACCGCAGGCGCGTTGGCGCCAGACGATGGGTGGAAACGTTGCAGTAACTGGCAGGCGGGTGTCCGTGCCTTCATGGTGTTTTCTCTGTGCGGGTGATAATTGAGTATAGCGTGCGTTCAGCTCGCCTTGACCAAGGTATAGAGCAGGTAGCGCCCCAGGCGCCAATGAGGTTCTCTGCGACAAAACTGTTTTTCCAGCGCTATTAAGCGTTCCAGTTCGCCAACCCCCTGAGGGGGCTGGTGCAGGTAGTCCTGAAAAATACGAATGCCGGCGACCTGCTGGATTTTCAGCCCGTGTTCCTGGCTCCACGCCTCTATCTGGGCGTGAGTCAACGGAGAGATCGGTGTCAACCGCTGGCCAAGGCCCAAACCCTCCAATCGATCCTCCTGGGCTTTTTGCAGATTGCCTTTGACCACGTTGGAAAAACGTAGTGCATCTCGGTTGAAAACCATCAAACTGAGCTCTCCACCCGGCGCCAGCAGCTCGCTTAGCTGTCTCAGCCCCTGACGGGGATTACCCAACCATTCCAGCACCGCATGGCATACAATCAGCCGCCAGGGACCTGGCAATGCATCAGACAAGTGTTGTAGCGCCAGCGGATAGCAGCGCACACGTTCAGCCAGTTCAGGTCTGGATTGCAGCGCCTTTTCAGCGTGCGTCAGCATATCGCTGGAAGGCTCCGTCAGATTGACCTGAAAACCACGTTGCGCAAACCATAGCGCCTGCTGGCCAAGTCCACCGCCTACATCCAGAACGGTGGAGGTGCTCGCAAGACGCTGAGGGGCATCTGCCTGCAAAGACGCCAACATATCAGGCAGCAAGGCATCCAGAAGCGCCAGGCGAAGCTCCCCACGCGGGGCATTATAAAGTGATCGGGAAAACTTGTCGGCCAGACCATCAAAGTAACGGTCACCGTCGGATGACAGTTCAAGCGCGTTTGCAGAAGGCTTCACACAGACACCCAGTAGGCATGTAAAAGCATTTATTCTACGCGGTTTGATAAGATAATTTAATGCTTAACACACTGGCCTACACCTTACACAGCCAGGCAGTTCGCTGATCACGCATTCGGGTCTGTTGACGCGGACAGAGGGGAAGGCCCGTTCAGGCAACGCACTGGCAAGCATAGGCAAAAACTATCAGAACAGTGCTTATTTGCAAATTGAAACTATAGGGAGCATGCTTTATAAAATGTACATCAAAAAAAGAATATAGTTAATACCGAATTGACGACGTAAGCTTGGCTGAGTCAGCTCAGTGCATGAAATTGTCATCAGGATTCGCTTAACATCACCCTTACGCCTGAGGCGCGATGGTGAATACAATGATGATCCCTTTATTACAGGGAAAGATAACAGACGTTATCTATAGCAATACACAGAGTGGAGGCTACGAATGAGCGACAACGCAGGTAAATGCCCCGTCATGCACGGCGGCAACACAAACGCTGATGCATCCAAGGAATGGTGGCCAGAAGCGCTGAATCTGGACATTCTTCACCAGCACGATAGCAAGTCCAACCCGATGGGCGAAGACTATGACTACCGTGAAGAAGTCAAGAAACTTGACTTTGAGGCCATCAAGAAAGATATGCATGCCCTGATGACCGATAGTCAGGACTGGTGGCCGGCCGATTGGGGTCATTATGGCGGCCTGATGATTCGTCTGGCCTGGCACGCCGCAGGTACTTACCGTATCGCTGATGGTCGTGGTGGCGGTGGTGCCGGTAGCCAGCGTTTTGCCCCGCTCAACAGCTGGCCGGATAACACCAATCTGGACAAGGCGCGTCGCCTGCTGTGGCCGATCAAAAAGAAGTACGGTAACAAGGTCAGCTGGGCTGATCTCTTTATTCTGGCAGGTACAGCCGCCTATGAATCCATGGGTCTACCGGCCTACGGGTTCTCCTTCGGCCGTGAAGATATCTGGCATCCCGAGAAGGACATTTATTGGGGCGCTGAGAAAGAATGGCTGGCCCCGTCTGATGAGCGTTATGCAGACGTTGATCAGCCAGAGACCATGGAAAATCCGCTGGCCGCTGTGCAGATGGGCCTGATCTACGTTAACCCCGAAGGTGTTAACGGCAACCCGGACCCACTCAAGACAGCCGAGCAGGTACGCGTTACCTTCGCCCGTATGGCGATGAACGACGAGGAAACCGCTGCGCTGACCGCGGGCGGCCACACCGTGGGCAAATGCCACGGTAATGGCGATGCGGCCAATCTCGGCCCAGAACCGGAAGCCGCAGACGTACACGAACAGGGGCTCGGCTGGAACAACCAGGTAACCCGTGGCGTCGGCCGAGATACCGTCACCAGCGGTATTGAGGGTGCCTGGACCACTAATCCTACCCAGTGGGATAACGGCTACTTCCACTTGCTGCTCAACTATGAGTGGGAGCTCAAGAAAAGCCCGGCCGGTGCCTGGCAGTGGGAACCGATTGACATCAAGGAAGAAGACAAGCCCGTTGATGTAGAAGACCCGTCCATTCGCCTCAACCCCATCATGACCGATGCGGACATGGCAATGAAGATGGACCCGGAGTACCGCAAGATCTCCGAGCGTTTCTACAAAGATCCGGCCTACTTCTCCGATGTGTTTGCCCGTGCCTGGTTCAAGCTGACCCACCGTGATATGGGTCCAAAAGACCGGTACATCGGTCCGGATGCACCTCAGGAAGATCTTATCTGGCAGGATCCCGTGCCGGCTGGCAGCACCGATTACAACGTCGAAGCTGTCAAGCAGATGATCGCTGACAGTGGCCTGAGCATTAATGAAATGGTCAGCACCGCCTGGGATAGCGCTCGCACCTTCCGTGGTTCTGACATGCGCGGAGGCGCCAACGGCGCGCGCATTCGTCTCGCCCCGCAGAAAGACTGGGAAGGTAACGAGCCGGCGCGTCTTGCCAAGGTGTTGGGCGTCTACGAGAAGATCTCTGCTGAAAGCGGCGCCAGCATTGCTGACGTGATCGTGCTCGGCGGCAGCGTCGGTATCGAGCATGCAGCCAAGGCGGCGGGGTATGATGTCCTCGTGCCCTTCACCCCGGGTCGTGGCGACGCAACCGACGAAATGACGGATGCCGATTCCTTCGCGCCGCTGGAGCCGCTGTGTGATGGCTTCCGCAATTGGCAAAAGAAGGATTACATTGTCAAACCCGAGGAGATGCTGCTTGACCGGGCACAGCTGCAAGGCCTGACAGCACCGGAAATGACCGTGCTGATGGGCGGCATGCGCGCCCTCGACAGCAACTATGGCGGCAGTCAGGATGGTGTCTTTACCGACCGTCCTGGGCAGTTGACCAATGACTTCTTCGTCAACCTGACCGACATGGGCAACCGTTGGGTACCGGTCAGCAACAACCACTACGAGATTCGCGACCGCAAGACCGATAGCGTCAAGTGGACAGCCTCTCGCGTGGACCTGGTATTCGGAACCAATTCGGTTCTGCGCTCCTACGCAGAAGTCTATGCACAGGACGACAATCAGGAGAAGTTCGTCAAGGACTTCGTTGCCGCCTGGACCAAGGTGATGAACGCTGACCGCTTCGACCTGGAAAAATTCAAGCAAGCGTAATGCACTCGCCGCACAACAGGGCCGGATTTATTCGGCCCTGATCAAGAAACGCTCGGGCTAATCACCCGAGCGTTTTTTTATGCCT
>NZ_VMQS01000113.1 GCF_007625055.1 Halomonas sp. | reverse complement strand
TTTTGTATTGTATTTAATATGATATGAAATACTATTAAGCCATGAAGGATATGGCAATCACGGAGACGTTTCATGCCTCGCCCCGGTATCACTTATGAACAGGTGGCCCAAGCGGCCAAAAAATTAGTCGAGCAAGGCACTAACCCCACCATACAGCGCATCAGAGACGATTTGGGAACTGGAAGTCCAAATACCATTCATCGTCACCTGCGCGACTGGAAAGCCACTCAGGCGCCTGCAGAACGTAAAGCCATCCAGCTACCTGACGCCCTGATCTGCGCAATAGCCGATGAAATAGAGCGCCAGGTATCAATAGTGCGTGCTGACATGGAAATGCAGGCCCAGGAGTCACAACATACTGCTGACACGCTGGCAGAAATAGGCGAAGAACTTGAATCTCAGACAGAGCTGTTACTGTCTCAGGTGAATCGTTTGGAAGGCGAGCGTGATGATGTTGTGAATGAGCGTGACACCTTGCGTGCAGAGTTCGAGCGCTTACGTAAGGCGCTGGACGAAGAGCGCGAGGACGCTGAAAAAATGCGTCAGGCCTTAACTCAAGCGCAAGCGCGTCTCAAGCTGTTTAGCGAACAGCGCGATGAATATTATCAATCCAGCATGGAAGCCCAGCGCAAACTTCAGGTAACCGAGCGCCTGCAGCGTGCCACTGAGCGTGCCAAGGCGGCTGCTGAAGCCAAACAGGCAGCAGCAGAGCACAATGCGAGCGATCAGCGCGAAGCCCTGAAAGCAGAGCGACAAGCCCGCAAGCAAGATGCTGATGCCGTGCGTAAGGATATCGCCCAGATGCGCAATGAATGGAAAGAGCGTTTGACGGTTCTGGAGCAAAGCGTTCACAGCGCTGAGCAGCGCGCCGTCGCCGCTGAACGGGCACGCTCGAAAGTGGAGATACAGCTCAAAGCCCTCAAGAGTCAGGACGGCGTCAGGCCCCCGGGAAAGCGGCGTTTGAACAAGGACGGTTAGAGGCTGCCGCCTGCTTGCCATTGTTCGAAGCGTTCATGTAAATGGTCTCGTACCCGAGCGTACCATCCAACATCCTTGGTAATTGCCGTCCGGTTGTTATAGGGGTGAGTCGGTATATGTGGGCGAATGTCAAAGCCATCAGGGTGTTTATGAAGCAGAGCCGAGGCAGAGTGGCGGGCAGGGCCATAGGCAATGCGTTCTGCTACCGCTGCAAGCCGTTGGGTGCGGGTGGCAAAGTGAATAAATTGCCGGGCGGCCGCCTGATTGTTGGCTGAGGTGGGAATGGCCCAGGTCTGATGTTCCTGTATCTGACTGTCCCAGATAATCTGAATCGGGCTGCCCTCGGCAATGGCGGCAAAAAAACGTCCATTATAGCCAGATGCCATGACCACCTCGCCGCTTTCCAGCAGTTCTACAGGTTCGCTCCCTGCCTGCCACCACAAGGTGTGTGGCCTGAGCGCATCAAGGCGCTCAAATACCAATGTCATGCCCCGCGGCGTGCTCAACAGTGGGTAAAGGGATTCGCGGGGGACATCAAACGAACGTAAGGCCCACTCAATATTGCCGTCGGGGATGTCCTGGAGGGCACGTTTGCCCGGAAAATCCTGCAGATTGAACAGGTCATGAACGCGAGAGGGAATAAAGCCTTTGAACGCCCGAGTATCGTAGGCAATCACGGTGGCATACAGAAGATGGGTCAGCGCACACTCACTGAATGCGCTGTCAATAAAGTCCCGCCTGGCGGGAGTGCCATCGGCGCCGTCAGGCAGGTCGTCAAACGTCAGACGCAGAAGCTGCCCTTGTCGGCATGCAGTCATGGCAGCGTTTTTGGTCATATCGATCAGATCGGGCGGCGTTGATTCAAGAATTTCCAGTCCACCGCTATACGGCACTGTTTCTACTTGAATGCCGGTAGCGGCCGTAAAGGGTTCAAACAATACTTCCTCAAGTACCGCCTGATAGGCGCCACCCCATGAAGCGACCACCAGAGGTGCTGGCTGGTGAACCGGAGAAGCAGCTGCCAGCACAGGCAAACAGGTTGAAACACATACCAGCCAAATATCAACCAGGCGCATATTCCTCCCGACGCATATCAGCCAGAATATCCAGATAGGCGCGAATCACATCCGATTCAGCAACAGCCCCAATCAGGCGATATTGCCTGTCGACAACCGGTACCCGCTCGCCCACAAATTCACGCAGGGCCTGCATGCTTTCCCATAGAGGGGTATCGCTATACAGGCAAAGGTCGTCCGGTGGGGC
>NZ_VMQS01000056.1 GCF_007625055.1 Halomonas sp. | reverse complement strand
CGATTGGTTGCGTATGCATCGCGCATGCTGGGGCATGTTATCGTTATGGCCTTTTCGCCTGACGTTATTTTGAATCTCGGAAGTGTTCACGCCTATGCCTGCTGCTCGCCTGTGTCTTACCCGTCAACGGGGCCGTTTTCGGCCCGGTATTCTGATTGCCCTGCTGGTGCTGGTAGGCGGGTTGGGGGGTGCCTGGTGGCTGTTGAATGAGCCGCCGCGGGTGGAGCGTCGCCCGCCGCCGGAGCCGGTGCCGCCTCGGGTGGAGGTGGTGCGTGTGGAGGCCAGCGAGCAGGCGCCGCGCTTGCTCGCCTTCGGGCGGGTGGTGGCCGAGCAGCAGGCCAATATCGCCAGCCGTGTGGCGGGTCAGCTGGAGCACTTTGGCGATAACGTGGTGCCCGGCAGCGTGGTGGAAGCGGGCGCTGCGCTGGCACATATTGATCAGGCCGACCTGCAGCTGGCGCTTGCGGATGCCGAGGCCCAGTTGGCCAATGCCCAGGCCCAGCGGGCCCTTGAGCAGGCAGAACAGCAGCGCGCGCGCAGCGAGTACGAATCCTTTGGCCGCCAGCTCTCGCCGGAGCGCCGTGCCCTGGTGCTGCGTGAACCGCAACAGCGCCAGGCCGAGGCGCAGCTGACCCAGGCCCGGGTCGCTCGCGATCAGGCGGCGTTGAACCTTGAACGCGCCACCCTGCGCGCGCCCTTCCGGGCCATGGTGCAGGAGCGCTTGGTGGGGGTGGGCAGCCTGCTTAGCCAGGGCACGGACGTGGTCAGCCTGATCAGCGTGGAGCAGTTCTGGGTACGTGCCTCCCTGCCCGGCGAACACGCAAGCTGGCTGGCGCCTGGCGATAGCGTCACCCTCACCAGCCGGGGCTGGCCTGACGATAGCCAGCGCCCGGGCCAGCTGCTGGCCGTGCTGCCCAGCCTGGAAGAAAACGGCCTGCAGGTGCAGCTGTTGATTGGCGTGAATGACCCCCTGGCCCTGGAAAGCCCCGGCCCGGCCCTGCGCCTGGGGGATGTGCTGCGCGCCGAGATTGACCCGGCAAATACGCAAAACCTGATTGCCCTGCCCGCTGCAGCGTTGCGGCCTGGCAATCTGGTGTGGTGGCTGGATGATCAGAGTCAGCTGCAGCAAAGCCAGGTCACCCTGGCCCACCGTGGCGAGCGGGAGGTGCTGGTCAGCAGCGGCCTGGAAACGGGCCAGCAGGTGGTCGTCGCGGGGCTTGTTAACCCCCGTGAAGGCCAGCGCGTGCGCACGGGTTTGGAAGCGGATGAAGAAGAAAGCAAGAAAGACAGTGAGGAAACCGGTGAGGAGGCAACACCATGAACCGCCGTGGCCCGCTTGCCTGGATGGTCGACCATGGCGTCGCCCCCAACCTCTTGATGATTCTGCTGATTGCCGGCGGCCTGCTCGCCTCGCTGAGCATCAAGAAGGAAGTATTTCCCGATTTCGAGATGGAAATCATCAATGTCAGCATCAGCTACCCGGGCGCAACACCCGAAGATATCGAGCAAAGCATCCTGCTGCCGGTGGAAGCGGCGCTGGCCGATGTCGAGGGCATTGACGAACTGACCGCCACCGCCAATCAAGGCAGTGGCCGGCTGCGCGCCGAGCTGACCGAGGGCGTCAACGTGATGCGCGCCTATCAGGATATCCAGCAGGCGGTGGATGCCATCACCATCCTGCCAGAGGCGGCCAACCCGCCGCGGATCAGCCTCTCGGGCGGGTCGCGCAGCGTGCTCAGCCTGCAGGTTTACGGCCAGGTGGGCTTGGGCGCCCTGCACGATGCCGCCGAAAACGTGCGCGCTGAACTGCTGGCGGCCGAGGGTATTTCACGGGTGGAGGTTTCCGGCGACCGTGACCGGGAAATCCAGATCCATCTGGACGAGGAAGCCATCCAGCGCTACGGCATTGACCACCAGGCGCTGGCCAATCTGATTGGCCAGGAAGCCCTGGACCTGGCCAGCGGCCAGCTGAGCACCCGGGAAGGCGAATGGCTGGTGCGCTACCAGGGGCGGCGCAACGGTGCCGATGCATTTGCCGATTTACCGATTATCACCAGCACTCAGGGCACACCGGTGCGCCTGGGGGATATTGCCCGCGTGCAGGCGGGCTTTGCCGAAACCGACCGCGAAGTTTTCTATAACGGCGAGCCAGCGCTGTCGGTCAATGTGTATCAGGTGGGCAACCAGACCCCCACCGGGCTTTCCGGTGCGGTTCAGGGCGAGCTTGAACGCCTGCGCGCCAACCTTCCAGAGGGCGTGGGCCTGGATGTTTCCCGCGATACCTCGGAGATCTATCAGGGCCGTCTGGATCTGCTGCTCAAGAATGCCTGGCTGGGGCTGACCCTGGTGATGGTGCTGATGGCGCTGTTCCTGCAGGCCCGGCTGGCCTTCTGGGTCACCCTGGGCATTCCGATTGCCTTTCTGGGCGCCCTGCTGTTTCTGCCCTGGATGGGTGTCTCGCTGAACATGATTTCCATGTTCGCTTTTATTATCGCCCTCGGCATCGTGGTGGATGACGCCATCATGGTGGGTGAAAACATCTACAGTTACCGCGAGCAGGGCTATTCCCTGCGCGATGCGGCGGTTATCGGGGCACGCGAGATTGCCACGCCGCTGACTTTTGCCATTCTGTCCAACATCGTGGCCTTTCTGCCGCTGCTGTTCCTGCCCGGTTTCCTGGGGCTGATATTCGCCACCGTGCCCCTGGTGGTGATCACCGTCTTCATCATTTCCTGGGTGGAAGCGCTGTTTATCCTGCCCAACCACCTGGCCCACAGCCAGGTGAACAACAATGCCCGTGCCAACTGGCTGGATAGGCTGCGCCAGCGGATGCAGGCCGGGTTGCATCATTTCACCTACCAGCGTTTCGAGCCGTTTCTGCAGCACGCCCTGAACCAGCGCCTGCTGACGGTGTCGATCGGAGTCGTCATCCTGGCGCTGACCCTGGCCTGGGCAATGAGCGGGCGGCTGGGCTTTTCGCTGATGCCCAGAGTCGAATCCGATCAGGTGCAGGCCAGCGTCACTCTGCCGATTGGCAGCCCCATCAGCCTTAGCCGCAGTCTGAGCCAGCAACTGCTCGACGCCGCCGATACCCTGGCCGAGCGCGAAGACAGCCTGAGTTTTAGCAGCTCACGCACCCAGCTGGATGGCGAAAGCCTGAGCATTCGCCTGGATATCGCCGCAGAAAGCCTCGACGACTGGCCGCCCTCGCGCATCGCCCCGGCCTGGCGGGAGCTAAGCGGTGATCTGGTGGGCGCCCAATCAGTGCGTTTTGAATCAGACGTTGGTGGCCCGGGCAGCGGCGCGGCGCTTAGCCTGCGGCTTTCCCACCCGGATACCCAGGTGCTGGAAAGCGCCGCCGAACGGCTGGCGACGGAGCTGGCAGACTTTGGCCTGATTGATGTCGACAGCGGCCTGGGTGATGGCAAACCCCAGCTTGAAATGCGCCTTTCCAGCGAGGGCCGGGCGCTGGGCCTGACCGGCAGTGAGCTGGCGAGCGCCCTGCGCGGCCCCTTGCAGGGCGCCACGGCCATCGAGCAGTTCAGCGGCCGCAGCGAGGTCAGCATTGAGGTACGTCTGCCCCCTGATGCCCGCGACAGCCTCGCCACCCTTTATCGGCTGCCTATCCAGACCCCGGAGGGGCTGAGCGTGCCGCTGTCTCAGGTCGCAGCGTTCACCCTGAGCCAGGCGTCCAGCAGCATTCAACGCATTGACGGCCGGCGGATCATTAGCGTGACGGCGGACAGCGAGGGCGATGTGGCGATCAATCAGGTGCTGGCGACCCTGCGCGAGGACGTCTTCCCCAACCTTCAGGCGCAGTTCAGCGGTCTGGACGTCGGCCTGGGTGGCCGCCAGCAGGACACCGCCGATAATCTGGCCACATTGCGCACCGCCATGTGGCTGATGCTGGGCGCGCTGTATGCCTTGATGGCCATTCCGTTTCGCAGTTATACCCAGCCGCTGCTGGTGCTGGCAGCGATTCCGTTCGGCATCGTCGGGGCCATGGGCGGGCATGTGATTCTGGGCTTTGGCCTGTCGATTATCAGCCTGCTGGGCATGCTGGCGCTCTCCGGCGTGGTGATCAACGATGCTCTGGTGCTGATTGACTACGCCAACCGCAAGCGCCGCGAAGGCATGGCCGCCCGCGAGGCGATTGTTGCCGCCGCGACCCGCCGCCTGCGGCCGATCATGATGACCACCTTGACCACCTTTCTGGGGCTGGCCCCCATGATGCTGGAAACCTCCCGTCAGGCCCGCTTCATGATTCCCATGGCCATTTCGCTGGGCTTTGGCATGCTGTTCGCCACCCTGATCCTGCTGGTGCTGGTGCCCTGCCTGTACCTGGGCCTTGAGAATCTACGCGAGCGTTTTACCCGTCAGGCAACCCCCACAGAGACCACGCCATGACGCTTTTGGGAGTGTTGCGCCAGACCTCGCGGCTGGGGCAAGTGGATCAATGTTGACAATGACGATAAGAGACCGCCCTTGGGATAACACCTTCAAGGCGTGTTGACCTGCTGGTTAAGAAAGGCGATACCTGCCTCGATTGCTTGCCCTTCGAGGACAAAGCTGGTGATATGCCCGCGCCCGCGCAGCAGGTAAAGCTCACTTTCAACGCCCTGCGCTTTGAGCTGAGCGTAAAAATCCGTGGCGTGGTCTACCGGCACCAGCTGATCCAGCCGGCCGTGGTAGATAAAGAAAGGAGGTGCATTGTCGCCGATCTGGCGCGCCGGCGACGCCAGGGCATAAGCTTCGGGCTTTTGCGCCCGCGTGCCGCCAATAAACTGTACCACCAGGCGACCGTCATCAAACTTGAGCAGGTCACTGGGCACACCGCCCGCCATCACTGCCGCCAGGCGTGTATGCTTGCCACCATAAGGCTCCGCCAAGGGGCCTTCAGCACCGGCCAGGGCCAGCAGGCTGACCAGATGCGCGCCGGAGGAAAAGCCTACACCGACGATACGATCGGTATCCACCTGCCAGCCGTCGGCCTTGTCATGCAGCCAGCGCATGGCCTGCTGCAGGTCATGTATCTGGGCGGGAAAGCGGTATTCAGGGGCAAAGCGGTGTTCGATATTGACGGTGACATAGCCCTGGGCCGCCAGCTGCTCGGCAATACCGCTCATATCCTCAGGCCCGCGGTTGCGCCAGCCGCCGCCGTGGACCACCAGCGCCGCCGGGCGTAAATCACCTGAATCACCCTTGGCCTCGGGCAGGAGGACATCGGCCGTTAACCGTTCTGGCCAATCTTCCGGGGAGTAACGTTGGGCGGGCAGGCGGGTAAAAGCGACCGGCGCATTCAGCCCCCGGGTTTCCAAGGCGGTTTCCCCCTGGCTGGCCTGGTGAATGACGCCACAGCCAGACAGCAGCGCCGCCGCAAGACTCAACCCGGTTAAACGGGCAAACTGGCTGAATCGGCCAGACATCCGAGAATTCTCCATCGCTGACGGCGTTCGGTGCGGTTTGGCAAGCTTCATGGTAGGGCTCCTTAAGGGTGATTAACCTCCCCCCTGAGCACAGTCTGCCCCGCCCTAACCTGGATGTCACGCCTGCCCGGTGGCTTGGGCTTAGTGCTATTCAGAATCCTTGGTGGATGTCTGCTGCCTGGCCATGTGTACATTGCGCGGAATGGCGCCACTCTCCAGCACTCGAATCACCTGGGCGTCCTCTACCATCGATTCCAACGCCGCATGGTGAGGCGAAAACTCACACACAGGGTCTGTGTCTGTCATGTCGCCCGTCAGCAGGTAGGCCTGACAACGGCATCCTGCAAAATCGACACTATGTTGATCGCATTGCTGGCAACGCTGAGGCATCCACGCAGTGCCACGAAAGCGATTGAAGGCATCGCTCTGATACCAGATGTCGTGCAAGGTAAGATCATTGACGGTCGGAAAGCTCATTGGGAGCTCGCGGGCACTATGGCATGGCAGTACAGCGCCGTCTGGGGCTACTGTCATGAAAATGCTCCCCCAGCCTCCCATACAGGGCTTGGGCTGTTTTTCATAGTAATCAGGCACCACAAAGTGAAGCGTCATGTCCCGCCCACGGGCCTGAAGGCGTTCGCGCCAGCGCCGGGTTTCATCTTCGGCTCGCTTTAACTGGTCACGGGTTGGCATCAACTGGCGTCGATTAAGAAACGCCCATCCATAGTATTGACAGTTGGCCAGTTCTACCTCGTCTGCACCGAGTTGGTCGCAAAGGGCAATAATGTCACCTATCTGATCAATATTCTGGCGGTGAATGACCACGTTGAGCACCATCGGATAGCCTGCATCCTTGACGGCTCGAGCCATGGCAAGCTTGTTGGCGTGTGCTTTTTTGGAACCGGCGAGCGCAGAGGCCAGGTCGGGGTCAGCTGCCTGCAGACTGATCTGAATATGATCCAGACCGGCGGCAGATAAGGCGTTTACGCGCTTTACGTCCAGCCCTACCCCGGACGTAATCAGGTTGGTATAGAATCCAAGGCTGCGCGCCTCTTCAACAAGCACCTCCAGATCCTTGCGGATCAGCGGCTCACCACCCGAAAACCCCAGTTGTGCCGCACCTAACCCACGCCCCTGGCGCAACACATCACACCAGGCCTGCGTATCCAGTTCCTGATGATAACGATGAAAATCAATCGGATTGGAACAGTAACTGCATTGTAGTGGGCAACGGTAGGTCAACTCGGCAAGCAACCATAACGGCGGAGTAACGCTAGGCACAACTGAAGCATGATCAGCGGACATGGTGTTTCTCCTCCCTTAAATGCAGCCAGCCGTTGTCATAGGCTTCTGCCAAAAAGACTTCGACATCCCTTACCAGCTCCGAGGGTTCTGCTTGCGGGTAGTGTTGGCATAGTGTGTGAATGATGTCGCTCACATTCTGTTGGCCGTCGACCTGTTCCAGAATAGCCCCCGCGCTTGCACTGAGTTTTACCATCCCTTCGGGATAAAGAATAACGTGGCAGCCCTGAACAGGCTCCCACTGAAGGCGCCGGCCTCGGCGTAATTGATAGATATTAGTGTGGTTCATGCCGAGCTCTCCAGTGACGCTTCTGGTGATGTCTGTTGATGTTAAGCATCCGTTAGACGCCGTTATGAAAAACAGCCTGATCTGTCACCGTGTGATATGGCGGACGATCCAATAGATAAGCCATCTGCATGGCGTCCAACATGCTCCAGAGCACATCAAGTTTAAACTGCAGAATATTCAACGCCCGTTGCTGGCTTTCAGCCGTCACACACACATCTAGCGCCACTTCCAGGCCATGTTCAACATCACGCCGAGCCTCACTAAGGCGTTTGCGAAAGTAGGCGTATCCATGCGCATCAATCCAGGGGTAGTGGGTGGGCCAGGTGTCCAGACGATTCTGATGAGCCAAGGGGGCAAAAAGCTCCGTCAGCGAGGAAATCGCGCCTTCCTGCCATGGCGCTGTGGCAACAAAATGTCGGTAGGCATCCACCGCAAAACGAACACCCGGCAGAACATGACGCTGATCAACGAGCTCTTCTCTGGATAGGCCCACAGCATCCCCAAGGGCAAGCCAAGCCTCAATACCGCCGCTATCGTCCTCATGACCATCATGATCTAGCAGACGCTGTATCCACCGACGCCGCGCTCTGGGATCATCACAGTTCGCCAATAACGCCGCATCTTTCTGGGGAATCATCAATTGATAGTAAAACCGATTGGCTACCCAGCCTTGCAGCTGTTGTTGGGTTAACTCTCCTTTGGCCATCGCCTGTTGGAAAGGGTGGTAAAGATGATAAAAGCGCCCCTTGTCCATGAGTGCCTGACGAAATTCATCAGGCGGCATGGCAAGCTGGCGTTCAGTTATTGAGGTTGTCATCGAGGTCCTCCTGGTTACAGCCGAACACTGGCCGAACAGTGTCAGGGCATTATCTGGGGCGTCATCATTCAAGCGTCAGATGCAGCCCATCATGCGCCAGTTGGATATTGTGCTGATCGAGGGTCTTGAAAGCATCGCTCTCGGCATTGAGCACCGGGTTGGTATTATTAATATGGATGAGAAAGCGTAGGGTGCTGGCCGGCAGTTCATCGAGTAACGCCAGCATGCCATTACCGCCACTGGCTGCAAGATGTCCCATCTGATGGCCGGTCGAGCTACCCACCCCCATCGCTTGCATCTCGTCATCTTTCCAAAGCGTGCCGTCTACCATCACCACATCTGCAGCGTTGAGGTACGCCATGCTGAGAGCGCTGGGCATGCCCAGCCCGGGGGCATAGCACAGCGATTTCCCCGTGGCCCGATCTTCAATATACAAGCCGATATTATCACCATTGGAAGGTTGATTTCGGCGTGGAGAATAAGGCGGTGCATTGCTGTCGATGGTAAACGCCGTCAAGCGGATACCCGGCAGGCATGGCACCCTGAAACTATACTCAACGGTGTCTTCGACCACCTTGATGGGTTGCCAGTTCAGGCCACCGTTCCAGTGCGAGAGCATGGGAAAAATTGGAAATCCATCGTTAAGGTCAGCATGCACATTAGGCGTACACCACACATCCAGCGGGCAACCCTCACGCAGCGACAGGAGCCCTGTCACATGATCAATCTGGGCATCCACCAGCAGAACTTCCTTGACTCCGCTGCCGCGCAATGACTTTGGCCAGAGAGAGGGTGTCGCATTAATCTGGGTACGCACATCAGGTGAGGCATTGCATAAAAGCCAGTGTTCACCGTCGGCACTGATAGCGATTGAAGATTGGGTACGTGCCTGATAGTGGGGGTGTAGTTTGCGGACGCCAGCACAGTTCTTGCAGTTACAATTCCACTGGGGAAAGCCCCCGCCCGCGGCAGAGCCTAGAACAATCACATGCATTGTGCAGGGCCTTATGATGGTTGAGTAATGATGCCTGGAATATGGGCGTTCAGGTTGCAGGAGACAATGCGCTTACTAACCCGATGGCTAATAAGCGCCTCGTGTTCAACGTGTGGAGATATAGAGGGTAACTTCAAAACCCAGGCGTAAATCTTCGTATGTCGGCTTGGTCCACATGGTTTATGCTCCTCAAAGAAGTGAGTTGTAACAATCTGATTGCATCAGGTATGGCTGGGGATAAAGGTAACTTACCCACAACAATCAGTTAAGCATGCTGTCCCGGTGAGTGCATGCAGTACTTTAGACGGAGTTTTATAGCCTTTTCGTGGTGTGCGCGAAAGCATGGGTAAAAACAGTGCAGAGGTGGCATTTTTAGCTTGTCGCTGCACTGGCAAAATGGCAATGTTTCAAGCGTACAACGCTATCTGAATTATCCCGGTTACAACAAAGACAACGACATAAGCGCAGGAGTTAACAAATGATCTACGCCAATCCCGGAGAGTCCGGCTCAGTCATTACCTTCGATAAGCGTTACGGCAACTACATTGGTGGCGAGTTCACAGCACCCGTCAATGGTCAGTATTTCGACAACGTCAGCCCGGTCAACGGTGCAGTATTCTGTGAAATTCCCCGCTCCACTCAGGAGGATATCGACAAGGCGCTGGATGCCGCCCATGCCGCCGCACCCGCCTGGGGAAAGACCTCCGCAGCCGAGCGTAGCAATATCCTGCTTAAAATTGCAGATCGCATGGAGCAAAACCTGGAAATGCTCGCGGTCGCAGAAACCTGGGATAACGGCAAGGCGGTGCGTGAGACCGTGAACGCCGATCTGCCGCTGGCCGTTGACCATTTCCGCTATTTCGCTGGCTGCATCCGCAGCCAGGAAGGCACCGCCGCCGATATTGATGCCAATACGGTCGCCTATCATTTCCATGAACCGCTGGGCGTGGTTGGTCAGATCATTCCCTGGAACTTCCCGCTGCTGATGGCGACCTGGAAGCTTGCTCCTGCGCTGGCAGCAGGCAACTGTGTGGTACTCAAGCCCGCTGAACAGACGCCTGCTTCCATCCTGGTGTTTGCCAAACTGGTGGGTGATCTTCTACCGCCCGGCGTATTGAATATCGTCAACGGTTACGGCGCTGAAGCTGGCCAGGCGCTGGCGACCAGCAAGCGTATCGCTAAAATCGCCTTTACCGGGTCAACACCGGTGGGTTCACATATTCTTAAATGCGCGGCCGAGAATATCATTCCCTCGACCGTTGAGTTGGGTGGCAAATCGCCGAATATCTACTTCGCCGATGTGATGAACGCCGAGCCTGAGTTCATTGATAAATGCGTGGAAGGCCTGGTGCTGGCCTTCTTTAACCAGGGCGAAGTATGTACCTGTCCTTCCCGTGCCCTGGTTCAGGAATCCATGTACGATGCCTTCATGGAAAAAGTCATTGCAAGAACCAAGTCGATCAAACGCGGCAATCCTCTGGATACCGATGTGCAGGTCGGCGCTCAGGCCTCCCAGGAACAGTTCGACAAGATCATGTCCTACATGGATATCGCCCGTGACGAAGGCGCCCAGTTCCTGACCGGTGGCGACAAGGAATCACTGGATGCCAGTATCAATGACGGTTACTACATTCAGCCTACCCTGCTCAAGGGCCACAACAAGATGCGCGTCTTCCAGGAAGAAATCTTCGGACCTGTGGTAGCGGTCACGACCTTCAAGGACGAGGCGGAAGCGCTGGAAATTGCCAACGATACCGAGTTTGGTCTGGGCGCGGGTGTCTGGAGCCGAGACATGAACGTTGCCTTCCGTATGGGGCGTGGCATTCAGGCAGGCCGCGTATGGACCAACTGCTATCACCAGTACCCGGCGCACGCGGCCTTTGGTGGTTACAAGAAGTCCGGTGTTGGACGCGAAACCCACAAAGTGGCACTTGAACACTACCAGCAGACCAAGAACCTGCTAGTCAGTTACGATATTAACCCATTGGGCTTTTTCTAACGCTTCGTCGTTGAAACCGTACTTGAAATCGACGTTATGCAACGCCCCTTGCCTGCTGGCAAGGGGCGTTTTTCATTATATTTCTGATGATAAAAACCGGTACTCGCGCTCATCTGTACGCTGAACGGTCGCCTTGAGCGCTTTAATATCGTGTTCACTGGGTGGCCATGGCGTTATCAGTCGATGCAGAGGGATTTCTCCCCCGCCCAGCAGCTGCAGCCATTGCAAATCCAAGGCGCCAATGGGTGTTTCGGGTGTATTGATCACAGCGTCGGCTTGAAGCAAGGTGCTTTGATCGTCAAGCACCTCAAAGGTTGCCTCCCAAAGGCGAGTAATGATATCGCCCAATGCAGTCATCAAAACCTGTCCAGAATGCTGTGAAGACTGCACCACATAGCCTATGCGGATGAACGGCACAGCATCATCACGACGAATTGCGGCCACATAGCCCAGTTGATGTTGATGCCTTACCTGATGAAGAAACTCCCCCGCTTGTTGGCGTTCTGCGAAGGCCGCCAGGTAGCGGTTGGCTGGCGTCGCCGGCAAGGAGATAATCACCATGACAGCCAGTTCCCCTGACTTATCACCAGGGCAACGGCTGGATATTCGACATGGCACGCCAGAGTGGCGTTGGCCATATCCCCTTTGCAACATCCGTAACAGGGCAGATGCTGGCGGTGCGTCAGGGCACCACACTGCCGGGATGTGAGGACGGCGATAGAGGCTGGAGATTAACCTCTGCGCCAGAATGCCCGGGGTCTCATACGGCAAGTATTGCATAGCGTCAAAAAGCCCTGCACAAGCCGTCGCCACTTGTTCACTCGCCCCCATTAATAAAAGACTCGCGCCCGTCTGTATGTGTTTTTCATACAGCACCACCCCCTGACATGCCAGCTGTTGGCGGGTGAGTGGTGGGAGACTGACCTGAGCTGCCGGTAGGTAACAGGCCAACCATTGTTGTTCGATCAATTCACTGGCATCCACCTCAACGCCGTAGCGGCCAACCCATTGCTTAACAGGCGCAGGGCGGTGATCAGTTGGCGAACTCTTTACTTTGCTTGGCGTGCAGGATGGACGCGCAGTGGATGGCCGCCAGGCAAGACAGCGCAACTGTGAACGACAAAAAACGGGCGATGTGTCGGACGATACTGATGGCAGTAGTCGCTCCACAACCGCTTGCTGACGCACCCAGTGCCACCAGGGTGCCGCCAGAGAAGGGAAGTGCTGCCAGATGGATAACATTGGTGGCGGTATTTTGTGGTTAAACATCCTCCACTGCTGTGCAAGGGCGTCACTGAGTATGTCTTCATCCGATACATTCAAACGGCGCCCATGACAGATCAGCTGCAAGGTATCGCTTGCTCCCTGCGGAGCGAGTTCAACGCGGTAATCCTTGACCTCTGGCGGCAGCATGCCAAGCAGCCCACCCTGATCAAGATAATGAGCAAAACTCGAAAGGTAAGAGGCTGACGTAGCGGGCCAGGTGTCAGCCGGCCACAACCACTCCATGGCGGTAAGACCCGCAGTGAGAGAGTGATAGCGTCGAATGCCCCAGGCGCTGCGCACAGGAGCGACCTGGGGTACCGCGTTATCCACTAAAAAATAATGGGCGACCTTTTCTGCCAGATGCTGCATTTCTGCTTCCGGCAGGCTGCTTAGAATCCCCACCGTGAGTCGCGGCTGACAGTAATAACGCTGATGAAAACCCATTAATTCATCATGCAGAAGGTCAACGGATGCCATCAGCGTAGTGGCATTGCCATGATGGCAGCAAGACGCTGAATGACCCGGTCTCGAGAGCGCTCTCAATCCCCCCAGACGCTGCATCTGTGCAGTGTTCTGTCGCGCGTGGAACTCTGCATCAATCACCTTGACTTCGTTCGCAATTGTATCGAGCGCTAACTGCGGCTGGGCGAGCTGACGCGCCATGGCATTGAGGGCAACGTCTAACAGACTGATCGGTACGCTGGCATGAAAATCAGTCACTCTATCTTCAGTATTAGCGTTGATACGCCCATGGCAGCCCTGAATAAACGAAATCAGGTCCACATCCTCATGACACGCCATAGGGCTGGTCATCAGCACATGTTCCAGCAAGTGAGCAAGGCCCGGATGATCAGAGGGCTCATCGAGATATCCCACCTGCAACGCAATACTGACGTGGGCTTCTCGCAAGTGCGGCACATGTAGCAGATGGGTGCGGACACCATGGATCGTTGACTGGCTTTGAATAGCCTGCTCAACACCCGCCATGACCGATCAGGCCTCCACCAGGCTGCGCAATAAGGCCCTTAACCGCGCGGGGCGAACAGGCTTATTCAACAAGGGAATTCTGGCCTGATTCAGGCGGTGCTGCCATTCAGGCGACCGGTCGGCTGAAATGACCACCGCAGGGAGGCGCGGATTCTTCCAATGCCGGCGCAGCTGGTGTATGACGTCAACACCCGTGATATGGTCATCCAGATGCAGATCAACCAGCAGAACATCCGGCAGCGTTTGAGACCTCAGGGCATTATCTAGATCTGACGCTGTATCGCACGTGATCCCCCAGTTTTCCAGCACCAGTGCCATCCCGGAAAGAATGCTGGGCTCATTATCAATCACCAGAGCACGCAACCCTTCAAACTCATGCGCGTTGGTGGGCTTCTCAATCTTGCCTGACTTGTCGAACGTCATCTCGGCTAAAGGAAGCCTCACACTGAAACATGAACCACGCCCCGGCCAGGAACGCACACTCAAAGGGTGCTGCAGGTGGTGACTGATGCGCTCCACGATGGCAAGACCTAACCCTACCCCCTGGCCATGATCAGTCTGCCGCGCATTCAACTGCTGGAATTCCTGGAAAATCCGCTGGAACTCATGTTCCGGAATACCCATTCCAGTGTCCCAGACTTCTATCACTACGCTCTCACTTCCGCGCCGGCGAATGCCAAGACAGATGCCTCCCTGTTGGGTGTAGCGACAAGCATTGGACAGAAAATTGCGTATGATACGACCCAAGAGACTGGGATCGCTGGTAACCCCCAAACGCGATGGCACATACCTCAGCGCCAGCCCTTTCTCCTCAGCACAGGCTCGAAATTCATTCACTAAACCATCCAGCACTTCAGCAACGCAGAAATGACGGATATGTGGCTGAATCTGACCATGCTCAAGCCTGGCAATATCCAACAAATCACTCAGAATTGCTTCCGCACCAGCGAGTGAACTTTGAATATTGGAGACAATAGCGCGATTTTCAGGCTCATCGAGTCGATCCTGGAGAGAATCAATCATCAGGCGTGCGGCATTCATCGGCTGTAACAGATCGTGGCTGGCTGCCGTCAGGTAACGGTCTTTGCTACGCTTGGCCACCACGGCTGCATCATGGGCCTTCTCAAGCGCCTGATTGAGCTGTTCAAGTTCTCGGGTCCTTGAGGCAACTCGGGTTTCAAGATGCATATTGAGCGCCTCAAGGTGACGCCGCGCCTGCTCACGCTCTGTTACGTCTGCCACAAAACCTTCAATCAGATTGTCCTGCTCAGCCAACTCTGAAGGCTTTCGGATCAGGGTCATGACAACAGGCACCTGTCGACCGCTGGCGGTCTTCAGCCATAAAAGATCACATTTAAGGGAATCTCTGCTGGATAGACGCCGTTGCACATCACGCGCCGTTAACGGGTCGACAAAGAGGCCGTCAAAACACAGGCAGTTTTCCAACATCGCCTGAATGGAAGGGTACTCCAGCATCCTGGCCAGGGCGGGATTGACGGCATGCAGTTGACCCTTGAATGACGCCTGAAAAATGCCGTGCACGGCGTTTTCAAACAGCCATTTGTAGCGGTTACGCTCAACTTCCAGTTCTTCCATACGCGCCGTTAGTTCGCGATGATAGCTTTTACGCGCTGACTGCTGTCCAAAACCTAGCAGATGATTAACCGGGAGATCATCAGAACGGTCTTGACGGCTCATAACGCTTCCCGATAAACACTTGAAACATCGTCCTTATTGGAACGGCGGGGGTTGGTCAGAATACACGGATCAACGAGGGCATTGTGGGTCAGAAAGGGAACATCAGTACCAGAAACCCCGACAAGCCCCAGGGTTCCTCCCATCCCGACGTTGTGTTTCAGCGCCGAAAGATAGTTGAAAAGCGCCTGTTTGATTTCCTGCTGTGTAAGGCCGCGACACTCGATACCCAGAGTGACTGCCACCCGCCCGAAGCGCTCTGGTGCGGCCTCATAGTTATACGCGACCACATGTTCCAGCAGCATGGCATTACACAGCCCGTGAGGCAGGTCGAGATAGCCGCCCAGACTGTGAGACATCGCATGGACGGCGCCCAAAATGGCATTTGAAAAGGCCAACCCGGCTTGCATACTGCCCAACATGACCTGGGCACGTAATTCACCGTTACCGGGGTCAGCCACCAGCGCTTCCAGATGCTGACTGATCAGGCGCATGGCTTCCAATGCATGCGCGTCTGTTAAAGGCCCACTCCCGGTGGAGACAAAGGCTTCGAT
>NZ_VMQS01000112.1 GCF_007625055.1 Halomonas sp. | reverse complement strand
TCTTTGCTGTCCTGGCTAAGGTCAACCGCGTAATCCGTCACGTTATCAGCGTCAGGACCGGTTGAGGTCACTGTAACGGCGTCTGAACCGTTACTGACCGTGGTGCCGTCAGCATCCACGGTGTAAATGGTGCCACCATCAGGGTTATCTGAGGTCGTAACGGCAGTGTTGGTGCCCGCTTCCACTTTGGACTGTGAGGCAATTAACTGACTGACGTTCACCGCGTCATCATCCTGGGTACCCGCTGCCAGGCTTGTAATCTGACGGCTTCCCACATCTACCGCTGATTGAGTTGCCTCAGTAGCATCAATCGCCCCAATATCATCAGCTGTTGCCCCAAACGGCTTATAGCCGGTCTCGCCAGCAGCCGTGTCAGCTAATGAACCTGCACCAAGAGCAACGCCTCCTTCAACAGTCGTCTCCGATTGCGACCCCAACGCAATAGCATCACTGCCAAAAGCCTCTGAATCCGTACCCATTGCAATAGCATCACTACTGAGAGATCGGGCGTCCTTACCCATTGCGATGGCGTTGTCGGAAATGGCTTGAGCATTCGTACCAAAGGCTTGAGAATCCGCTCCACTTGCATCAGACGAGGTACCTGTTGCAATTGCGTTGTTGGCCGTGGCCTCGGCATTAGTGCCGCTTGCCTGAGCGCTTTCAGCGGTGGCCCGTGACTCAGTACCAAAGGCTTGAGAATCCGCTCCACTTGCATCAGACGAGGTACCTGTTGCAATTGCGTTGTTGGCCGTGGCCTCGGCATTAGTGCCGCTTGCCTGAGCGCTTTCAGCGGTGGCCCTTGACTCGGTACCAAAAGCTTGGGAATCCGTACCACTAGCATCAGATAAAGTACCCATTGCTATTGCGTTATCAGCACTGGCCTCGGCATTAGTGCCGCTTGCCTGAGCGCTTTCAGCGGTGGCCCTTGACTCGGTACCAAAGGCCTGCGAGTCAATGCCAGTCGCATGAGCATCTGAACCTTGAGCTACTGCACGATTTTCTGATGCCAGCGCACTCTTACCGACAGCAATGCCTTCTTCCGCCGTTGACTCTGCTAAGGTACCAATAACAATCGAATTATCTACGCTTTCACCCGGCGCTTTAGGGTCGGCCTGGGCATCTGTACCCATCGTGATGGTGTTTTCACCCTGGCTTTCAGCACGTTGGCCAATTGCCACACCGCCGTCATCGTATGCAGTCGATGTATTACCCAGAACCGTTGAGTTTTCACCAAGCGCGCTAACGTTGTAGCCAACAGCAGTGCTTTCATCTTCCTCTGCATTAACCCGGTGACCTGCCGCCAACGAAAAATCACCCGCTGCAGTTGCAACCGGGCCGATTGCTGTTGCACTAACCCCTGTCGCACCGGAGTTGTCTTCGTTCTGTAATCCACTGGCATTGACACTAAAATATTCAACAGCGTTCTCAGCTACGGTTTCATTAAGCTGCTGGACGTTAACAGCATCCGTGGCATTGATACCTGCTGATACATTACTGATACCACCTTCGCCGTTATATTGAACGGCGCCAGACGGCAGAATTTCCACCGTTCCGTCTGTAACAGCACCAATGGCTTCAACTACCGTGGAAAAGCTAACATCGTTGCCGTCGGTATCCTGGACCGTGATGGGGCTGAAGTTACCATTATCAGAGTCCCAAGAGACATTACCCCCCACCAGAGTAGCAACGCTCTGTTGAGACGCCTCTAACTGGCGAACGTTGATGGCATCGTAGTCGTTGGCGCCATCCGCAACGTTGACAATACGCCGCTGTACATCTGCTCCTCCAGAGTTGCCAATGGAGAGGACCGTGCCGGAAGAAAATGCACTGCCTGTGATATAGCCAGTACCGGTTTTATCACCTGCTAACGCTTCACTGCCTGTTCCCAGGGCAATGTCTCCACCCGATGCAAACGTGTTCTGGCCAATGGCAACACTGGCCAAGCGGGCATCAGCCCCTGAACCGAAGGCAGCACCCTGAGATAACGCTGACGCATTAAAGCCCAAGGCAGTGCCTTCGGTCTTCGCGGATGAAGCTGCACCCACCGCGGTGGCGCGGGAAATATCCTCTGCCGCTGTCAGGTTATTGGCTTTATCGCCGATAGATGTATTGAAAAGACCTTCAGCAAAAGTGCCAGCCCGATTACCCAGCGCAATATTCTGGTCACCTGTTACATCCGAGCCAGCTTCAAAACCAATCGCAATATCTTGGTTGCCAGCGACTCTCTGGCCAGCCCGCGTACCAATGGCAATATGAGATGTACGGTCACCGGCGCCATTATCTTGTGTACCCACGCCGGCTTCAGTACCCAGCGAGATGCTATCTGCTGTTTCAGAGACAGCACCATTGCCAGCAGCAAAAGAATTTGTATTGTTAGCTGCTGCATCTAGACCAGTCGCAATGGCGCTAGAGCCGGTCGCTTCTGCATTT
>NZ_VMQS01000009.1:50295-54051 GCF_007625055.1 Halomonas sp. | reverse complement strand
GCCTTGGTGACTTCAACACCACACTTCTCACAGATGATGCCGCGGTGCTTCATGCGCTTGTACTTGCCGCACAGGCACTCGTAATCCTTGACCGGACCAAAGATCTTGGCACAGAACAGGCCATCCCGCTCCGGCTTGAAGGTACGGTAGTTGATGGTCTCGGGCTTTTTCACCTCGCCGAACGACCAGGAGCGAATCATGTCCGGCGACGCCAGAGTAATCTTGATCGCGTCAAACTCTTCAGTCTGTGACTGCGATTTGAGGACTTTTACCAAATCTTTCATTGGACAGCTCCTAGCTCTCTAACTCGATATCGATGCCCAGCGAGCGGATTTCCTTCACCAGCACGTTGAAGGATTCCGGCATGCCTGCCTGCATGGTGTGGTCGCCATCCACGATGTTCTTGTACATCTTGGTGCGGCCTTCGACGTCGTCCGATTTGACGGTGAGCATTTCCTGCAGCGTGTACGCGGCGCCATAGGCTTCCAGAGCCCACACTTCCATCTCACCGAAACGCTGACCACCGAACTGCGCCTTACCACCCAACGGCTGCTGGGTGACCAGTGAGTAGGAGCCGGTAGAACGGGCGTGCATCTTGTCGTCTACCAAGTGGTTCAACTTCAGCATGTACATGTAACCGACGGTCACCGGGCGATCAAAGGATTCGCCGGTACGCCCATCATAAAGGGTCATCTGGCCGGAATCCGGGATATCCGCCAGGCGCAGCAGGTGTTTGATCTCGTGCTCCTGCGCCCCATCAAAGACCGGCGTTGCCATAGGCACCCCGCCCTTGAGGTTTTTCGCCAGCGCAATCACTTCTTCATCCGTCAGCGAACTGATGTCCTCTATACGGGTGCCCGGCGTATTGTAGATCTGGCCAAGGAAGTCACGGATTTCTGCTACCTGCTGTTCACGGGCGTCACGCAGCATGGCATCAATCTTCATGCCAAGACCGCGGGCAGCCATGCCCAGGTGGGTTTCAAGAATCTGACCGACGTTCATCCGCGATGGAACACCCAAGGGGTTCAGCACTACGTCGACCGGCTCGCCGTTATCATCAAACGGCATATCCTCGATCGGCATGATTGCCGAGATAACCCCCTTGTTACCATGGCGCCCAGCCATCTTGTCACCTGGCTGGATGCGACGCTTGACGGCCATGTAGATCTTGACAATCTTGAGGACGCCCGGTGCGAGGTCATCGCCCTGGGTCAACTTGCGCTTCTTGTCTTCAAAGCGCTCGTCCATTTCCTTGCGACGGCTCTCAAGCTGCTCATCGGCCTGAGCCAGCAGTTCATTGCAGGACTCATCCTGAATGCGCAGCTTGAACCATTCCTGACGAGGCAAGTCGTCCAGATAGGTATCGTCGAGCACATCACCTTTCTTGAGCTGCGGGCCGCCATTGACGACCTGACCGACCAGCGTCTGCTTGAGGCGCTCGAAG
The DNA here is from genome assembly GCF_007625055.1 of Halomonas sp. Taxonomy (GTDB): domain Bacteria; phylum Pseudomonadota; class Gammaproteobacteria; order Pseudomonadales; family Halomonadaceae; genus Vreelandella. Next base: position 52,607 of record NZ_VMQS01000009.1, on the reverse strand, counting down.
GTGGCGTCTTCAGCGATCCGGTAGGTTTCCTGCAGATCCTTGCGGACTTCATCCAGCTGCATCTGTTCGATGGCAATAGCGCGCGAGTCCTTTTCGACGCCATCACGGGTGAACACCTGAACGTCAATCACTGTCCCTATCATGCCGGTCGGGGCGCGCAAAGACGTGTCTTTCACATCCGAGGCTTTTTCACCAAAGATGGCACGCAGCAGCTTTTCTTCCGGGGTCAACTGGGTTTCGCCCTTGGGCGTCACCTTACCGACCAGGATATCTCCCGGGCCGACTTCGGCCCCGACGTAGACAACACCGGCTTCATCCAGTTTGGAAAGTGCCGACTCGCCTACGTTGGGAATATCCGCAGTAATATCTTCAGGTCCGAGCTTGGTATCCCGTGAGACACAGGTCAGTTCCTGAATGTGGATAGTGGTGAAACGGTCTTCCTGGGCTACCCGCTCGGAAAGCAGGATGGAATCCTCGAAGTTGTAACCGTTCCAGGGCATGAAGGCGATACGCATGTTCTGGCCAAGCGCAAGATCCCCCATATCGATGGAAGGGCCATCGGCCAGGATATCGCCACGAGCCACATCATCACCCGGGCGCACGATCGGGCGCTGGTTCATGCAGGTGTTCTGGTTAGAGCGGGTGTACTTGGTCAGGTTGTAGATATCAACACCGGCTTCACCGCCGATGATTTCATCTGCATTGACACGTACCACCACACGACGAGCATCAACGGAATCGATTACGCCACCCCGTCGTGCAACGGCACAGACACCTGAGTCACGGGCAACAAAGCGCTCCATACCGGTACCTACCAGCGGCTTGTCGGCACGCAGGGTGGGAACCGCCTGACGCTGCATGTTCGCACCCATCAAGGCGCGGTTAGCATCGTCATGCTCCAGGAAGGGGATCAGGGCCGCAGCCACGGAGACCACCTGACGTGGCGATACGTCCATCAGCGTGACCTGCTCAGGGCGCATGAAGGTCGTTTCACCGCGGTGGCGTACCTGAACCAGGTCGTCACTCAGCTTGTTGGTTTCGTCCACGCCCGCTGATGCCTGGGCGATGACGTAGTCACCCTCCTCGATCGCCGAGAGGTGAACGATATCGTCGGTTACCTGACCCGCATTCACCTTACGGTATGGCGTTTCCAGGAAGCCATAGCTGTTCGTGTGGCTGTAGGTCGCCAGTGAGTTGATCAGACCGATGTTCGGGCCTTCCGGCGTTTCGATCGGGCACAGACGACCGTAGTGCGTGGCGTGAACGTCACGTACCTCAAAGCCGGCGCGCTCACGGGTCAGACCACCCGGGCCGAGGGCAGAGACACGACGCTTGTGGGTAACCTCGGATAGCGGATTGTTCTGATCCATGAACTGGGACAGCTGGCTGGAGCCAAAGAATTCCTTCACCGCTGCCGCCACCGGCTTGGCGTTGATCAGATCCTGTGGCATCAGGCCTTCGCTTTCCGCCATGGAAAGGCGCTCTTTAACCGCGCGCTCAACGCGCACCAGGCCGACGCGGAACTGGTTTTCAGCCATTTCGCCAACACAGCGAATACGACGGTTGCCCAGGTGATCGATATCGTCAACGTCACCAAAGCCGTTACGGATATTGATCAGCTCACGCAGGACATCCAGGATATCTTTCTTGTCGAGAACGCCAGAGCCGGCATCTTCTTCACGACGCAGACGACGGTTGAACTTCATGCGTCCAACGTTGGAAAGGTCGTAGCGGTCTTCAGAGAAGAACAGGTTGTTGAACAGCGTTTCTGCTGCATCCTTGGTGGGCGGTTCGCCCGGACGCATCATGCGATAGATTTCAACCAGTGCTTCCAGGGCCGAGCCAGTGGTATCCAGCTTCAACGTATCAGAGATGAAGGAACCACAGTCCAGATCATTGGTGTACAGCGTTTCGATATCCGTAATACCGCCCTGAGCGATCACTTCCAGCACTTCAGGCGTAATTTCGGTGTTGCAGGCAACGATCAGCTCACCGGTCTTGCGATCAACCTGATCCTTGGCCAATGTCTTGCCAAACAGGTATTCCATCGGCACATCGAGACGCTCCAGACCGGACTTCTCCAGCTGGCGAATGTGCTTCTGGGTGATCCGGCGGCCTTCTTCGACAATCACGCTACCGTCGGCATCCTTGATGTCGAAGGTCGCGGTTTCACCACGCAGGCGTGAAGGCACAAGCTCAACAGAAAAGCCGGACTTCTCGATGTGGAACTTGCTGGTCTCGAAGAACTCGCTGAGGATTTCTTCAGTGCTCATGCCCAGGGCGCGCATCAACACCGAGGCCGGCAGCTTGCG
>NZ_VMQS01000009.1:37809-50195 GCF_007625055.1 Halomonas sp. | reverse complement strand
TCCTTGATATCCTTGATCGCCTTGTTGGATGAGTCGCGATCGTAAATAATCAAGCGAACCTTGACACGCAGCGGCGCGGAATAGGTCACACCACGAAGCTGGCATTCCTTGACATCGAATGCCGGCGTGCCAAAGCGATAACTGACATACTCCAGCGCCGCGTTCCCCGAGAAGCTCTCGATGGGAAACACAGACTTGAACGCCGCGTGCAAGCCCACTTCGTGCCGCTCATCGGGCGAGCGGTCTTGCTGGAGAAAACCGTAATAGGAATCAAGCTGGATGGCCAACAAGTAAGGCACATCCATTACTTGGGGCAGTTTGCCGAAATCCTTGCGGATGCGTTTTTTCTCAGTGTATGAGTAAGCCATCTGTATTCCCCAGCTTGTTCACCATGGGTGACCGGTGCGTGGTCATCTGCCCCGCGGGCGTTTCAGACGCAGACAGCAAGCAACCATAAGGTAAGCTCGCCGTCAAAAATCTAGAATTCGTTGCGTTATGATGACGACGCCTGACATTCATGAATTGTCGTATCAGTGACGCGTCTGCTGCAACAGCGCTAATGCTGTTGTAACAGAAAAAGGCCGGCAGCGGGAATTTCCCGCCGCCAGCCGCGGAAGCTTACGCAGCGCGTAAAGCCCGAGCCATCGATTACTTGAGCTCGACGCTTGCGCCCGCTTCTTCCAGCTTAGCCTTGGCTGCCTCGGCATCGTCTTTGGACATGCCTTCCTTGATGGTTGCCGGAGCACCATCAACAGCGCCCTTGGCTTCTTTCAGGCCAAGACCGGTAAGTTCACGAACGGCCTTGATGACGTTAACTTTCTTGTCACCAGCAGCGGTCAGTACCAGGTCAAATTCTGTCTGCTCTTCAGCGACTTCTTCGCCGCCGCCACCCGGGCCAGCAACGACTGCTGCAGCAGCAGAAACGCCGAATTTCTCTTCCATTGCTTCGATCAGTTCAGCAACTTCCATCACAGACATTTCAGCGACGGCGTTGATGATATCATCTTTGGTCAGTGCCATTGTTTCATTCCTAACTTTGCGGGAGTCTCGGTGACCCGATAACTCAGGGTTCATTGTTCGTAACAGGCAGCACTATGCCGCCCTGAGGAAGAGTGGCTTATGCCGCTTCTTCCTGCTTCTGGTCGCGCAGCGCGGCCAGGGTACGAACCAGCTTGCCAGCGGAAGCTTCTTTCATTACCGACATCAGCTTGGCGATTGCCTCATCGTAAGTCGGTAGGCTTGCCAGACGGTCGATGTCAGCAGCCGGGATCAGCTCGCCTTCGTAGGCCAGTGCCTTAACTTCGAAGTTCTGATCCTTTTTGGCGAACTCTTTGAACAAACGAGCAGCAGCGCCCGGATGATCAGTAGAGAATGCCAGCAAGGTAGGACCTACAAAGCTCTCATTCAGGCACTCCCATTGAGTACCTTCGAGGGCACGGCGTGCCAGGGTGTTGCGAACAACACGTACCTGAACGCCATTCTCACGCGCCTGCTTGCGCAGATCGGTCATCTTGCTGACCGGCACACCGCGAGAATCGGCAACTACGACGGAGAGTGCGTCCTTAGCCGCTTCACTGACCTCGGCAACAATCGCTTTCTTGCCTTCTAGTGCTAGTGGCACAGTGATCACTCCTTCGTGCCGAAACCTGAAAGCAGGTTCCGGTGGTTACCATCTCTTCCAGCGCACTGACGTGATTACCCGCCGTGATAACGCTGGAAGCCTGAGGGATGGTGCTCACCAGAGATCGGTTCAGCTAAAAAGCGTCTACCAACTGGCGGCAACACCATCTGCGCAGGTGACTCTCATCATTAAGTTACGCTTGATGCGTACCGCCTGCGGTCTTTGACGGTGCCCTGCAGACAGCATGCCTGGCACAGGGACCGCAAAGTTCTTGCTCTTTCTGCCGTCTTGACAACAGAGTCACTGACAACGGGACTCTCCAGCTTACAGATAAGCCGAATGATCAACCGTCAGACCGGGACCCATGGTTGAAGACAGCGTCATTTTCTTGAAGTAGATGCCCTTTGAAGCGCTCGGCTTGAGCTTCTTCAGATCGCCAATCAGGGCTTCAATGTTGCCCTTGATAGCGTCAGCATCAAAATCAACCTTACCTACAGTGGTATGAATGATACCGTTCTTGTCGGTACGGAAACGCACCTGACCAGCTTTGGCATTCTTGACCGCTGTCGCCACATCAGGCGTCACCGTACCCACCTTGGGGTTAGGCATCAGGCCACGCGGGCCCAGAATCTGGCCCAGCTGACCGACAACACGCATGGCGTCCGGCGAGGCAATGACGACATCAAAATCCATCACGCCTTTCTTGACCTGGTCAGCCAGCTCATCCATGCCCACAATGTCAGCACCCGCTTCTTTTGCGGCGTCTGCGTTGGCTCCCTGGGTAAAGACAGCAACCCGCACGTCCTTACCAGTGCCATTAGGCATGACGGTAGCGCCACGCACAACCTGGTCGGATTTACGCGGATCAACACCCAGGTTGACCGCAACATCCACGGACTCCTTGAAGTTGACCGTAGAAAGCTCTGACAACACTGCGACGGCTTCTTCAACCGAGTAGACCTTGCTGGAGTCAACTTTCTCACGAATCAGCGTGGCACGCTTAGACAGTTTAGCCATGATTACAGACCCTCCACGTTTAGGCCCATGCTGCGAGCACTGCCCGCGATGGTGCGCACAGCGGCGTCAAGATCGGCAGCCGTCATATCAGGCTCTTTGGTCTTGGCGATTTCTTCCAGCTGCTCACGGCTCACCGTGCCAACCTTCTTCTTGTTCGGCTCACCCGAACCGGACTTGATACCCGCTGCTTTCTTTAGCAGCACGGCAGCAGGCGGCGTCTTGGTGACGAAAGTGAAGCTGCGGTCGGAATAGACTGTAATCACGACAGGCGTTGGCAGACCGGGCTCGATATCCTGAGTCTCGGCGTTAAACGCTTTACAGAATTCCATGATATTCACGCCGTGCTGACCCAGCGCAGGACCAACGGGCGGACTTGGGTTAGCCTTACCAGCTGCAACCTGCAGCTTGACATAAGCCTGTACTTTCTTGGCCATAATTTACTCCAGTTGGGTATAACGCCTTGCGGCTCCCCGGTGACATCTGGCCGCCCTATGACGACCAGTAAAAAACTGACAACCAACAGTCAGAAACAGACAAATCACCGCTGGCTGCCAAACTCAATTGGCTTGCCAGCGGCGTAAAACTATTCTTTTTCTACCTGCGAGAACTCAAGCTCAACCGGCGTTGAACGCCCGAAGATCAGCACACTGACGTGAAGACGACTCTTTTCGTAGTTGACTTCTTCAACGACGCCATTGAAATCCGCAAAGGGACCATCGACCACGCGAACCGACTGACCTGGCTCAAACATTGTCTTGGGACGCGGCTTGTCCACACCGTCCTTGACACGATTCAGGATAGCATCCGCCTCACGGGTAGTAATGGGCGCCGGCTTTTCCTTTGTGCCACCGATAAACCCCATCACCCGTGGTGTTTCGTTCACCAGGTGCCAGGTATCGTCTGCCATTTCCATCTCGACCAGCACATAGCCCGGGTAGAATTTGCGTTCACTCTTGCGACGCTTCCCATCCCGAACCTCGACAACTTCTTCTGTCGGCACCAGAATTTCGCCAAAACGATCTTCCACACCGTACATTTTTACCCGCTCAAGGAGCGAACGCATGACATGCTTTTCAAACCCGGAATAGGCGTGAACGACGTACCAACGCTTGGACATGAAAACTCCTAACCGATAACGCCGGACATCGCCCAGCTGAGAAGCGTGTCAATCAACCACAACATCAGGCCAACCACGAGGACAGCCGCCAACACGATAGCGGTTGTCTGAACTGTTTCAGGGCGCGTTGGCCATACAACGCGCTGAATCTCTTTCTTGGCTTCTTGGGCCAGAATGACAAGATTCCTGCCCTTACCCGTCATCAGCGCGACACCCCCGGCCGCAGCACAGAGCACAACAACGCCAATAACCCGGTAGAGCAAGCCCACGTCAGCAAAATAGGTATTACCCACCACGGCTGTTAACAAAAGCGCTACGACCGCTGCCCATTTGAGCCCGTCATGACGCGACTGCTGCTCCTCAGCGCCATGCTTTAAAGAATTAGGCTTCATAAAACGAGACTCCCTAGGGTACAGCGAACGATAAAGGAATTCTTGAGGGGCACGCCAACTTGAGGGAAGCTGGCAGGCCAGGAGGGAATCGAACCCCCAACCTGCGGTTTTGGAGACCGCTGCTCTGCCAATTGAGCTACTGGCCTGTATCGTGCTGAATAAACAAGCAAGATGCCTGTTCAATAGCGGGCGCCATCATAGCGAAGGACTCACCGCTTGACAACCCTTCAATGCACTTCCAGCACACTTAATGTATCCGGCACGCTGAAAATGGCGACAAAAAAAGCGAGCCAGGCTCGCTTTTTTCAATTTATGGAGCTCATGGACGGAATTGAACCGTCGACCTCACCCTTACCAAGGGTGTGCTCTACCCCTGAGCTACATGAGCATATCATACATGATTCTGTGCAAGCCTTAGTATTAGGCCACCAGCACAAAATCTACACAAACACTGGAGCGGGTGGCGGGAATCGAACCCGCACCATCAGCTTGGAAGGCTGAGGTTCTACCATTGAACTACACCCGCCTGACAGCAACACGATAGTGAAGAGGTCGATATGACCCGCGCTGCCGTGAATCAATTCTGGTGGAGAGGGAAGGATTCGAACCTTCGAAGCTTTCGCGGCAGATTTACAGTCTGCTCCCTTTGGCCACTCGGGAACCTCTCCAACATGGCGGCACATTGTGCCTCATTCCAAAAAGGTGTCAACCTTTTAGTCGACGACTTTGCTAGAGACCACAGGCTTAACATGGCAAAGCGTCTACCAGGTGCAACTTCTCTCTGGAACGCGCAGCATTGTGTCAAAACAGCATTGAGAATGCAAGCCCCGCACGTATTTTTTCCAGGGAAACCGGGGCTGGCAACTCGGGGGCGCCTGACATCCGCCCCCCTCGCTCTGCGGGCGTCAGTGGAAAACTGGCCTCCAGCCCGCCGTAGACCATATCCGGCCATACGGCATGAGGCACTTGAACCCCTCTGGAAACGACTCGGGCATCTCCACCGGTCAACAGCATCGGCAGCGACACGTCCTGCCGATCACAAACCTCACTATAAATGCGGTTGATGGCGCTGACAGCGGCCATATAAATACCATGATTAACCGCTTCCACCGTACGTCTGCCCGGCTCCAGCAATTCAGCCGCCTCGCTTTCCGGGTCAATGGCCACGTTGCGTGTCCCCAATTTGAGACTCTCTTTCATCAGTCGCAAGCCAGGAATGATATACCCCCCCAGGTGATACCCACCCGGTATAACGAAATCAACGGTTATGGCGCTGCCGCAGTCCACGGTGCAGCAGGCACCGGCCAATTGATACCCTGCGAGCGCTCCCATCCAGCGATCAACGCCCAGACGCAGTGGCTCTTCATAGCCATTGATGACCCCCAGGGCTTCGGGTTCCGGTGAAGCAACAAACACACGGGGAACCCTGCGGCGCAGTAACGTGACGGTGTCATCCAGCACGGCTTTACGCGCCACGCTGGAAATGCGCACGGATTCCACCACGTCAAGATCCGGAATATCCGCACCTGGCCGCCACTCCTCGCGCGTCCAGACAGCGCCACGCGAACGGATCTCGCTGCTATCAACATCTTTCAGGCGCCACTTGGACAGGGTGTTGCCAATATCAAGGTCAAGAATCATAGGCGCCTGCGTATACTGATCTCGCCGCCTGCAAGACGTCGCGATTGGCCATTGTCTTCACTGACCCAAAGGTTACCGCTGGCATCCACATCACCTGCCGTCGCTTCACAGCCCTGCTGGCCCTGCAAAACATGAACAGGTTGGCCCGCAAACGCATGGCGTCGGTTCCATTCAGCCTGCCAGGCCTGAAAGCCACATTTCTCGAACGTTGACAGCATGGCCAAAAGCCCCGCCAGCAGATCAGCCGCCAACTGATTACGCCTGAGGCTCGGACAAACGTCTTTGAGAGCCGCCACCGGCTGACCAATCACCTCGCGCTGAGCATCATTCATGAACAGGTTCAGGCCAATACCCATAACAACTTCACACGGGCCGGCGGCATCACCGGTCACCTCGACCAGCACACCCGCCAGCTTGGCAAGCTCACCGTCACGATCCGGCAGAAGTATGTCATTGGGCCATTTCAGCCTGGGATGAATGCCATAGGTCTCCAGCACTTGAGCGATCACCACGCCCACTGCAAGGCTCAGCCCCTCCAGCGCCGTCACGCCACTTTCAAAGCGCCAGCCGACCGACAATATCAGGCTCTGGCCCCAGGGCGTCACCCAGCTGCGGCCACGCCGGCCACGCCCTGCCGTCTGCGACTCCGCCAGACACACCTCGCCATGGCCGGCCCCCTGCTGAAAGCGCTCACGCAGGTAGGCATTACTGGAGGTCAGCTGATCCTCTACCAGCAGACGGGTCAGAAGATGACGGGCATCGGCCGGCAGGTGCGCCACAATGGCGGCACCGTCAAGCGGCTCTATCGGGTGAGCAAGCCTGTAGCCGCGGCCTTTTACAGCCTCTACCGCAACCCCCATGGCGTCGAGTTTCTTGAGCTGCTTCCATACGGCTGCACGGGAAACCCCCATTGCATTGCCCAGCTGCTCGCCGGAATGCACGCTTCCATCGCTTAGTAGACGCATTAAGTTACCGATGGTCATAGTCATGCCCATGCCGGGAAAAAGGCTATCTTACCGGATGCGCTGACCCAGCGAAAACACAAGCATGCTCGACCATCTGTTACAGTGGTCGGGTTATCGCGTTGATAGGGCACTCATCAAGGCCCTTTTAACATCATCCCGAGAGCAGCGCTGAATACAGTGCTGGCAGTAAACCGCTTCGTACCTCTATAATACTGCCCTATTTTTCTAGCAGGATCGTGTCGTGATCGAGAACCTCCGCAACATCGCCATAATCGCCCACGTTGACCATGGGAAAACAACCCTGGTCGACAAGCTCCTGAGTCAGTCGGGCACCCTGGACCGCAAAGCCGAAGGGCAGGAGCGGATCATGGATTCCAACGACCAGGAAAAAGAGCGTGGCATTACCATTCTTGCCAAGAACACGGCTATTCAATGGCAGGATGGCAAAGGCAATGGCTATCACATCAACATCGTGGACACGCCCGGACACGCTGATTTTGGTGGTGAGGTCGAGCGCGTCATGTCAATGGTCGACTCGGTGCTTCTTCTGGTCGACGCCGTTGACGGTCCTATGCCGCAAACCCGTTTTGTCACCCAGAAAGCCTTCGCTCAGGGCCTGAAGCCAATTGTCGTCGTCAACAAGATTGATCGTCCCGGTGCTCGTCCGGACTGGGTGATCGACCAGATCTTTGACCTGTTCGACAACCTCGGCGCATCCGATGAACAGCTGGATTTCCCGATCATCTACTGCTCGGCATTGAACGGTATTGCCGGCATGGACCCGGAAGAACTGGCTGACAGTATGGACCCCATGTTCCAGTCGATCGTGGATATCGTTGAGCCGCCAGCCGTCGAGGTTGATGGCCCCTTTCAGATGCAGATCTCGGCGCTCGACTACAACAGCTATGTGGGTGTCATAGGTCTTGGCCGTATCAAGCGTGGCGCCGTCAAGCCCAATCAGCAGATTTCAATTATCAGCGTTGATGGATCTACCCGTAAGGGCAAGATCGGCCAGGTGATGACCCATATGGGTCTTGAGCGCGTTCAGACGACCGAAGCAACCGCAGGTGATATTGTCTGTGTTACCGGCATCGAGGACCTGGCGATTTCCGATACGCTGTGTGACCCGGCGGCCGTTGAAGCACTGCCGCCGCTCTCGGTGGATGAGCCGACCGTCTCCATGACCTTCCAGGTCAACGATTCACCCTTTGCAGGCAAAGACGGCAAATTTGTCACCAGCCGCAACATCAAGGATCGCCTGGAGCAGGAACTTATCCATAACGTGGCCTTGCGTGTGGAACAGGGCGACACCCCTGAGAAATTCAAGGTGTCCGGACGCGGCGAGCTGCACCTCTCCGTACTGATTGAAACCATGCGTCGCGAAGGTTTCGAGCTGGCTGTCGGGCGCCCTGAAGTCATCATCCGGGAAATTGACGGTGAAAAGCAGGAGCCCTACGAAGAGGTCATCATCGACTGTGAAGAGCAGCACCAGGGCGCCATCATGGAAGAGCTGGGCTACCGCAAGGGTGAGATGACCAACATGAACCCGGATGGTAAGGGACGTGTGCGCCTGGACTTCATTATTCCCGCCCGTGGCCTGATCGGTTTCCGTGGCCAGTTCCTGACCCTGACGTCGGGCACCGGGATTCTGACCAGCCGCTTTGACCATTATGGCCCGCTCAAGCCGGACGCCTCGATCGAACGCCGCAACGGCGTCATGGTCTCCATGGTGTCCGGCAAGGCGCTGGCCTATGCCCTTTATGCACTTCAGGAACGCGGCAAGCTGATCATCGACCATGCGACCGAGGTTTACGAGGGCATGCTGATCGGGATCAACAACCGCGCCAACGATATGGTGGTCAATCCGACCAAGGGCAAGAAGCTGGACAACATGCGTTCGACCGGTAACGATGAAAATATCGTGCTCACACCGCCGATTAATTTCACTCTTGAACAGGCCATCGAATTCCTGGATTCCGATGAACTGGTGGAGGTCACGCCAAGCCATATCCGCCTGCGCAAGAAACTTCTCAAAGAGAACGAGCGTAAACGCGCCAGCAAGAGCTGATCACCAGCAGTAAGGTTATCAGTCAGACCCGCACAGCCACTGTGCGGGTTTTTTTATGCCAGAACCGACATTTACCTCAGCATCAGCGCCTCTCTGCGCGATTAGCCAAACGCTGCTCTTAACGCACCCTAAACGCAGCGTGGCTAGAAAGATGCGCAAAACTGGCGCAAAGTAAGCATTTGGGCGTGACCCTCTTCATCAAGCTTGGTTTAATACGCGCGCGTTAATTCATACGTTTGTTACTTACTTCTCACTGACCACACACTCCATCGCAACGGATATATCTGCACATGAGCGGCCAAAACGTCTGGACACACAAAGGTACATTTTTATTAGCGGCGGTCGGCTCTGCCGTTGGCCTGGGTAATCTCTGGCGGTTTCCCTATCTTACCGGTGAAAACGGCGGCGGCGCTTTCATTCTGGTTTACGCCTTGACCATCTTCGCGGTGGGTATTCCGATACTTATTGCTGAAATAATGCTCGGACGCACCAGCCGACAAAGCCCGATCATGGGCATGCGCCACCTGACGCGTACCCATCAGACATCCCGCGCCTGGGAAAGTATCGGCTGGTTGGGTGCCGCCTCGGCGTTTCTGATTCTGAGCTTTTACTCTGTGGTGGCCGGATGGTCGCTGCACTACACCTGGCAGATGCTGACCGGCAGCCTGGCCGGTGCCGATGCAGAAACCATCGGCGCGGGCTTCGACAGCCTGTTAGCGTCCCCATGGCTGATGACGCTTTACCATACACTGTTCATCATCCTTTCTGCGCTGATTGTCGGCATGGGCATTCATAAAGGCATTGAAAGCGGGCTGCGGATTATCATGCCTGCGCTGTTTGTGATTCTGTTGGTAGTCCTCGGCTACAGCATCGTCAATGGCGATATCGGCGCTGCCGCCGAGTTCCTTTTCACGTTCAGCCTGGCCGACCTGAGTCTTGAAGGCTGGCTGCAAGCCATGGGCCAATCCTTCTTTACCCTGAGCCTGGGGATGGGCGCCATCATGGCCTACGGCGCCTACATGCCCAGCGATGTGTCCCTGACGCGCACTGCCTTTGCCGTGGCCTTTGTGGATACCGCCGTCGCCCTGGTCGCCGGGCTGGCCATTTTTGCACTGGTCTTCGGCGCCGGGCTGGAAACCGGTCAAGGTCCCGGGCTGATGTTTGTCACCATTCCGCTGGCGTTTTCTGACATGCCGTTCGGCAGCCTGATTGGCGGCGTTTTCTTTATCCTGGTGCTGGGCGCAGCGATCAGCTCGTCAATATCCTTGATCGAGCCGGTCGCCGCCTTTCTGGTCGAGCGGTTCGACAGAACCCGCCCACAGGCAGTGGCTATCATGACTCTCGGCAGCTGGGCGCTGGGACTTCTGACCGTGGTCAGTTTCAATGTCTGGTCAGAGGGCACCCTTTTCCATACTCTGTTCGGGCGCAGCGCTTTTGACTTTATCGAACTGCTGACCAATATTTTCATGCCCCTTGGCGGGCTTCTGATTGCCCTGTTTGCCGGCTGGGCACTCACCCAGAGCGAAGTCGCAAAGGAACTGGGTGGCAGCCCTGGCTGGTTCAGCGTATGGCGTTTTCTGGTTCGCTTTATCGCCCCGGCAGCCGTTGCCTTTGTGTTTCTGCGCACCTTGCCGCAAGTAGACGGCTACCTGTTACCTGCCTTTGGCGCCCTGACGATTGTATTGGCGGTTGCCATTGGCCGTAGCCTCCTGGTCAAACAGCCGCCGGCGGCGTAATGACAGGCTGCACTGAACTCCGTTCAACGCCACTGGCGGCAAGCGCCGTCAGTGACTGAGGATTTGCTATGACACCGCTTATCGAAGTGGAAAACGTTAACAAGGCCTTTGGCGGCCTGAAAGTGATTAACGACTGCTCGATTCAGGTCGCCAAAGGGTCGGTGACCGGCATGATTGGCCCTAACGGCGCAGGCAAGTCAACCTTGTTCAACCTGATTGCCGGCGCCTTGACGCCCGATAGCGGCCAGATACGTCTGGCGGGCGAGGATATCAGCGCCCTGAGTGCCGATCAGCGCTTTCACAAGGGTTTGCTGCGCACCTTTCAGATTGCCCATGAGTTCAGCCATATGAGCGCTCTGGAAAATCTGATGATGGTGCCCCCCGGCCAGCCCGGTGAAAACCTGTTTGCCACCTGGTTCAAGCCGGGCGTGGTGCGCGCCCATGAAGCCAGGGTCAAACGTCGCGCATTGGACGTCATCGACTTTGTCGGGCTTTACCACGTGCGCAATGAGCTGGCGGGCAACCTTTCCGGCGGCCAGAAAAAACTCCTTGAGCTGGGCCGTACCATGATGACCGATGCCAAGGTCGTGTTACTGGATGAAATTGCTGCCGGGGTCAACCGCACCCTGCTGGGGGACCTGATCGGTAACATTGAACGCCTGAACCGCGAGATGGGTTATACCTTTCTGGTCATTGAGCACGATATGGAAATGATCGCGCGCTTGTGTGATCCGGTGATCGTCCTCGCCCAGGGCAGCGTCATGATGGAAGGCAGTATCGAAGACGTACAGAGCAACCCTGAGGTTATTGAAGCCTACTTTGGCGGCGGCAGTGCGGCCTGATTGGATGGTCCACCTTGCCTGTTTTCACCACAACAACGCTAAGCATGAGATAATCACACCATGCCATTATTAGAAGCGCGGGACGTGCACGGTGGCTACGGCGGCATGAACATCCTCAACGGGGTCAACATGCTGCTGGAAGCCGATCAAGTCGGTGTCATTGTCGGCCCAAACGGGGCGGGCAAATCCACCATGCTGAAAGCCATTTTTGGGCTTTTACATGTTAACCAGGGCGATATCCTGCTACATGGCGAGCCGATCCAGAACCTGGCGCCCAACAAGCTGGTGCAGCGTGGCATGGGCTTTGTGCCCCAGGAAAAAAATGTGTTTCCCAGCCTATCGGTTGAAGAAAACCTGGAAATGGGTGCCTTTCTCAAGCCTGGCAACGTCAAACGCATGCTGGCCAAGGTGTATGAGTTTTTCCCGCCGCTGACTGAAAAGCGCCGCCAACCGGCAGGCGAGCTGTCCGGTGGCCAGCGCCAGATGGTTGCCATGGGCCGGGCGTTGATGGCTGAGCCAACGCTGTTGCTGCTGGATGAACCTACGGCTGGCCTGTCACCGCTTTACATGAACGAAATTTTTGACCGGGTCAGGGAAATCAACGCCGCTGGCGTGGGTATTCTGATGGTCGAACAGAATGCCAAACAGGCACTTGCCATTGCCGATAAAGGCTTTGTTCTGGCGGCCGGGCAAAACCGCTTTACCGATACCGGAGAAGCGCTACTTGCCGACCCGGATGTCGCCAAAAGCTTTTTGGGCGGCTAGCCCGGGAGAGATACGCGTGACCGAACTGATCTTTTTTATCAATAACGTGATTATTTCCGGCAGTGTGACCGGCTCCATCTATGCCATTGGTGCCATCGGGGTCACGCTGATTTTCAGTATCATGCGTTTTGCCCACTTTGCGCATGCCGACATGATGACTTTTGGCGCCTTCATGGTACTGCTGCTGACGGCTGCGTTTCCGGCAGCAGGCGCCACTCTTGG
>NZ_VMQS01000009.1:28574-37709 GCF_007625055.1 Halomonas sp. | reverse complement strand
GACAACCCTGACCTGGCTCAGGCATCCGGGATCAATACGCAGATGATTGTCGCCGTCACCTGGGTGATTGCCGGCGGCCTGGCCGCCATTGCCGGCACCCTTCTCGCCCTGGATGTTACCTTCAAGCCGGATCTGAGCTTCTTTATCCTGCTGCCGATCTTTGCCGCCGCCATCGTCGGTGGTGTCGGGCATCCCTATGGCGCAATTGCCGGTGGCTTTGTGGTCGGCTTTGCCGAGACTCTGGCGGTATTCAACTGGAATATTCTGTTGCGACCCTTTCAGGACAGCCTGCCCGCCTGGCTGGAACTGCCCAGCAATCTGGCGTTTGTAAGCAGTGAATACAAAATCGTCGTGCCGTTCTTCATCCTCGTGGCCATCCTGGTGTGGCGCCCGACCGGACTCTTCAAGGGCAAGGTGATCTGATGACAACCCCAAGTACGCAACCCTCTCGGGATACCGCCAATACGCCTCGCGATACGACACCCGCGCGCAGCTTCCCGGTGCGTGAGCTCGTGCTTTTCTGTGCCCTGCTGGCCGCCGTTCTGGGCGTTTACGCCATGATGGGCGCGGCCTACAGCACGCGTATGCTGGTAGAAGCCGCCTGTTACGCCATCCTTGCCCTCGGCCTGACCATACAGTGGGGCTATGCCGGCCAGTTCAATGCCGGTGTGATGGGCTTTGTCGCTCTGGGCGGTTTTTCTGCCATGTTGTTCAGCGTGCCGGTCAACGAGGAATTCTGGGGAACGGCGCTGCCTGGAGAGCTTGGTCAAGTGCTGCTGTACGGCGTAGCCGCCGTCTTTGTGGTACTGGGTGTTTCCCGGCTGGACCGGCTCGGCGTTCCCAGAAAACTGCGCACTCTGCTCACGGTGCTGCTGGCGGTGGTGCTGTATCTGCTGGTGATCAGCCAGCTGCGTGAGGTCACCGAACAGATAGAAGATACCGCTGGCTTTATCGGTGGTTTCGGCCTGCCTGCCTGGACAGGCTGGATTGTCGGCGGCGCCCTGGCAGGCGGCGTGGGCTACTTCATCGGCCATGTCTGTCTGGGGCTGCGCAGCGATTACCTGGCGATTGCCACCCTCGGCATCGCAGAGATCATCAAGGCGTTTCTGAAAAATTCCGACTGGCTGACCCGCGGCACTGCCACTGTGTCGCCACTGCCCTGGCCAACCCCGGGACCGTCAGAGATTGGCTTTACCCTGGCCCGCGCCGTGTACCTGTCGATGACCGCCGTCATCATTGCGATTATTTTCTTCCTGCTGCACCGTGCCTACCACGCCCCCTGGGGACGAATGGTACGGGCCATCCGCGACAACGAGATTTCCTCGGCGGCCATGGGCAAGGATATCAACCGTCGACGCCTGGAGATTTTCGTGCTCGGCTGCATATTGATGGGCCTGGGCGGCGGCATCCTCGGCACCTTCAACAGCCTGTTCGACCCTAACGGCTACCTGCCCCTGAACCACACCTTTCTGGTCTTGGTCATGGTGATTCTGGGGGGGCCGGGCAACAACCTGGGCACGATTTTTGGTGCCGTTGCCGTCTATATCATCTGGCTGATGTCTGAACCTCTGGCCCTGTTTGTGATGGAAATCGCTGTCAGCCTGGGTGAAGGCGCCTTCGGTTGGGAGGCACCCAGCAACATGGATAGCCGCGCCCTGCAGGCCCGGGTACTGGTGATTGGCCTGCTGATTACGCTGGTATTACGCTATGCGCCCAAAGGGCTGTTACCGGAAAAAATCACCCACCATAGCTGAACGGCAAAGGCGTCAGCCTCGGCCAATATCCAAGGTATCAAAAAAACCGCCATGGCCCATTACAGGGCATGGCGGTTTTCTGTTTGGCGCAAGGTCCATCACGCGTGTTGGATATTGCAGCCATTGACCAGGGGTTAATCCAGCCCCTCTTACAGGTCAACAAAACCCTTGTTGGTAAAGGAGCCGTCTTCTACCACCATCTCGACGACCACGCCCGGCACATCACCGTTTTCATCAAATTCCTGAGTGCCGGACGCCCCTTCGTAGTTGATCTCGGTGCCAGCGGCAATCAGCTCAACGGCTTTCTCCCACTCACCGGGCAGAATCACCTCGCCCGGCGCGCTGGAAACGCTGCGCAGCGCCTCGGAAAGCCCTTCACGCTCAGCGCTGCCATTCTGCTCAATGGCCAGGGCAATCAGGAAGGCCGCATCATAGGCTTGAGCAGCAAACACCGCGCTGGGGTCATAGCCGGCTTCTTCGGCGGCAGCTTCAAAGATGTCGACGCCCGGAAGGTCAGGGCTGCCTGGCCGCGTGGCAATCATGCCATCCAGCACGTCTGCGCCAATCGCCTCCACCAGGCTGTCGCCCACCATGCCGTCTGCACCGACATACTGGGTGAACATGCCGCCTTCATAGGCCTGGCGCAGTATTGTCTGGCCAGATGTATCCGCATAGGCAAGCACAACCAGCGTCTCGGCACCGCTGACCGACAGTGAGCCCAGCTCGGAGCGATAGTCGGAGCGGTTATCCTCGTGCCCCAGGCTTTCAGCAATGGTGCCTCCGCCGCCTTCAAATGCCGTGGTAAAGGCCTCGGCAAGGCCGCTGCCGTAATCGTTGTTGACGAAGGTCACCGCGACATAGTCGATGCCTTTATCCAGCAGCAGCTTGGCCAGCATCTCTCCCTGAAACGCGTCCGAGGGCACGGTGCGAAACACCAGGTCGTTATCGTCAATGTCGGTGACAGCAGGTGCCGTCGAGGCTGGCGAGACCATCAGTACACCCCCGGGCACGGCAGCGTTATTCGCCGCTGCGATGGTGGCACCGGTACACAGGGCACCCACAATGGCAGTGACTTCCTCGGAATTGACCATACGATCAGCCGCGTTGGAGGCCGCCGAGGCATCAGAGCAGGTGGTATCGCCGGTTGGCATCACCAGCTCTTCGCCACCCAATAGCCCACCCTGGGCATTCACCTGTTCAACGGCCAGGCGGGCGCCATCGCGAATCGGGGGTGTCAGGCTCTCGATGCCGCCTGTAAACCCCCCCAGAAAGCCAACCTTGACTTCTGCATTGGCCACGCCTGTTAGCGCCAGCGTAGAGGCGGCAACAGCACTTGCAAGTAAGCGTTTGTTTATCATCTTGTTTGGCGCTCCTATTGTTACGTCCAGATAATCGCAAGCTCAGGTAGTCAGCTCAAGTCGCAAGCCCACCTACCCGGCATGCGTTAGGGTTGATGGATCAAGAAAAACTGCCCCTATCAAATTTGAAACTAAATCCAACAAAACACAACTGCCTTTTTTAACGTTAGGGCCTCAAACGCAGGTGCTTCTTCAACCGCTAGGCTGCCCAGCCAAAGCCCAGGATCGGCATGGCCAAGGCAAACATCGCCAGGCAGATGATCACGACCGCAATCAGGCTCATCACCGCACCGGCACGCAGCATGTCCAGCACGCGCACCTTGCCACTGGCAAAGACTACCGCATTCGGTGGGGTGGCCACCGGCAACATGAAGGCGCAGGACGCGGCCATCGCCACCGGCACCGCCAGCAATAGCGGGCTGGCATCCAGGCTGACCGTCAGCGCCGCCGTCAACGGCAGAATGGCCGCCGCGGTGGCACTGTTGCTGGTCACATGGCTCATTGACATGACAATCACCACCACCATCAGGATCATCGCCCAGGTGGGCCAACTGCCAAAGACCGCCAGCCCATTGGCGACGATGCCGGCAAGCCCGGAGCTTTCAATTGCCGTCCCCAGGCTCAGCCCGCCGCCCACCAGCAGCAATACACCCCAGGGCAGATTCCTGGCGCTGTCCCAGTCAAGCAGAAACTGGCGCTGACCCCAGCGCGCCGGCACCACAAACAGCAGGAGGGCGCCCATCACTGCAATACCGCCATCGCTCAGCGTCAGCCCGCTCCACTGTTCCAGCAAGGGCCGGGTAATCCAGGCCAGGGCGACCAGGGCAAACACCATGGCCACGCGTACTTCCGGGCCACTCATACGTCCCAGGTCCTGTGCCTGCTGGCTGAGCATGGCATTGATGCCACTGAGCCTGGAATGAGGCACCGGGTAGAGGCGATAAGTCAGCAGCCACCAGGCTATCGCCAGCATCAGCAGCGCCGGGGGAATGGCCACCAGCATCCATTGGGCAAAGCCGATGTTGATACCGTAGTTATCACCCATGAAGCCTGCCAGCAGCGCATTGGGTGGCGTACCAATCAGGGTGCCCATACCGCCAATATTGGCCGCCAGGGCAATACCCAGCATCAGGCACAGCCCGACCGCCCGCTGCTGCTGTGTGTCCAGTTCGTCATCACGCTCCAGCAGTGACAGCACAGAAATCCCGATGGGCACCATCAGGGCAGCCGTCGCCGTATTACTCACCCACATACTGAGAAAGGCCGTAGCAGCCATAAAACCGGCCACCAGGGTATCCGGCCGCTTGCCAGCCAGTGACAGCACGCCCAGAGCTATACGCCGATGCAGGTTCCAGCGCTGAATGGCTTCTGCCAGCATGAAGCCGCCGAGAAACAAAAATATCAACGGGTTCGCATAAGGCACGGCCGCCGCATTGATATCGCCAACGCCCAACAGGGGCAACAGGGCCACTGGCAATAATGCCGTGACGGCCATCGGCACGGGCTCCAGAATCCACCATACGGCCATCCACACCGTAAGCGCCACCACGCTCCAGGCTGGCGTTGGCATGTCTGCCGGCGGCCCTACACCCAATAACAGCAGGGCCATCAAGGGCCCAAGCAGCAAACCGACAGTCACTTTTGCTCGTTCAGCCCTGCTCACTCATCCTCCTGCTGACGAGCCAACTGGCGTTTACGCAGTTTATTGCGCCGATAGAGACGTATCAGAGCAATCCACAGGGCGGCAGCAATCATCAGGGCCAGCGTGACTCCTTGCCACAGGCGCGCATTATCGCCAAGCACTGTTTCAAGGGTGATAATCAACATCAAGCCAATTGCTTGTGACGCAATGGCCAGTGCTCTCAAGGTATCGAAGGGTTTCTGAGCCATATTTTCTCCGCATCTTAAGGGATGGCATGGTAGGGTTTCGCTGCGTTGACTAGTGTAACGATTATTGGGAACAAATTATGAACGCCATTGCCCTTGGCCCTTTTTTACTTTCTTTACCGCGTTTATATGCTTTTGCCTGCGCGCTCTTGCTGTTGGTAGCGGTACGCTTTCTGCTCAGGCTGCCCGCTAACGTACAACAACGCTGGTTTACCGGCCTGATACTGGTGTGGCTGATCAGCGCACGGCTGGGGCATGTGGTGCTTAATCTGGACAGTTACACGGACACGCCACTGGACGCCTTGATGCTCTGGAAGCCCGGCTATGAGGGACTATGGGGCCTGTTGGGCGGCATCCTGTGGACAGGCTGGATGCTGCGTCATCGTTTGAAGGCCATGATCTCCACCATGGTGATGTTGATGGCGACGTCCGCCCTGTGGATGGCACTGGTGCTTTTCTCTCCTCTCGGTGGCAGTTCCGCTTCCATGCCGGTACCTGATCTTACCTTGCAGGACATTGAAGGCAATGACATTCACCTGCCTTCATTGGCTGACGGCGAACATAAGGTGATTTTCAATCTATGGGCCACCTGGTGCCCGCCCTGCCTGCGGGAAATGCCCTTGCTGGCAGAGGTGGCCACTCGTGAGGATGTCCATGTAGCCATCGTTAACCAGGGTGAAGACCTCTTACCCATAGTGCGCTACCTGGATGAACAGGCGCTCAGTTTCCGCTATGCGCTCCTCGACCCCGAGCAGCGCCTGATGACCGCGTTTGAAACCCCGGGCCTACCCACAACACTGATGTTTGATCGTCACGGGCAGGTCATTGAACAGCACGTTGGAGAGCTGACCCGCGCCCAGCTGGATCAATGGCTGGATAACTGATCAAGCCGTATAGCCAACTGCCCAAAAGCCCGTGGCACGCTCACGACACTGCAAGGCCAATTAACATTGTTGGGCCGTCACCGCCTTTGCGTTAGAATCCCCCGCCCTGACCCCTCCGTCGGTACCCCGCCGACGGCTTTGACCCGTATCCACATCCGTTGAGGCAACATGAGCGATTTTTCTCCAGGCCAGCGCTGGATTAGCGACGGCGAGGCCGAACTTGGCCTTGGCACCGTGCTTAACTGTGACACCCGTAGCGTCACGATTCTGTTCAGTGCCTGCCAGGAAACCCGCACCTACAATACGCGGCAGGCTCCGCTGACCCGGGTACAATTTGGCAGTGGCGACCGCGTCACTGCTGCAGAAGGCTGGCAAATGCTGGTGGACGAAAGCCAGCAGCATGACGGCCTGATCTTTTATATCGGCAGGGACGATAACGGCGAGCGGCGTGAGCTTTCCGAAGCCAAACTGGCGGACACCATGCGCTTTGACCAGGCGCGCGATCGTCTGTTGACCGGCCAGGTCGACCGCAACGACTGGTTTGACCTGCGTTTTCGTACCCTGCACCACTTCCAGCGCATCGAGCAGCACAGCGCGCTGGGCTTTTCCGGCCCGCGCATTGATCTCGTTCCTCATCAGCTGTATATCGCCGATGAAGTGGCCAATCGTCACGCGCCGCGTGTCCTGCTGGCCGATGAAGTCGGGCTGGGTAAAACGATCGAAGCAGGCTTGATACTCCACCGCCTGCTGCTGGCGGGTCGCGCCGAACGGGCGCTGATCCTGGTACCCGACAGCCTGACGCATCAGTGGCTGGTGGAACTGCTGAGACGCTTTTCATTGCAGGTCACCCTGCTGGATGAACAGCAAAGCCAGGCGCATGGCAGCGAGAACCCCTTTGATAGTGGCCAGCTGATTCTGGCCAGCCAGGGCTGGCTGTTTGCCAACCCTGCCCGCCAGCAGCAGGCCCATCAGAGCCACTTCGACATGCTGATTGTCGATGAAGCCCATCATCTGGACTGGAGCGCGGAGGGCAGCGGGCCAGGCTATCAGTGCGTGGAACAGCTGGCTGACGATATTGACGGCTTGCTGCTGTTGACCGCCACCCCGGAGCAGATGGGACTGGAGAGCCATTTTGCCCGCCTGCGCCTGCTTGACCCCGAGCGCTACCACGACCTGGCACGCTTTCGTGAGGAGGAGCGCCACTATACTGAGGTGGCCGCTGCCATTGATGCCCTGGATGCCCTGCCCGGCGATGCCGGCACCAGGGCTAGCGTGGATGCAGTGGCCGACGACCGTGACAGCCAGGCACTTCTCGCCACGCTGACACATCCGGAATCCGACGCCGCACAGCAGGACGCGGCCCGTTCCCAACTGCGCGATGCCCTGCTTGACCGCCATGGCACCGGTCGGGTGATGTTCCGCAACAGCCGTCGCCACGTCGGCGGCTTCCCTGAACGCCGGCTGCACCGGGTGCCGCTGCCCCTGCCATCTGCCTACCGCAGGGTCATCCGCCGCCTGGAACGCGACGAGGACTACCTTGACGAGTTGCTGATCGAAACCGGCATGGATCACCCGGATGTGTTGATCTATCCGGACGCCATGTACCGCGCGCTCCCCAACGACCCGCTTAATGGCGAAGACTGGTGGCACATCGACCCAAGGGTCAACTGGCTACTGGAAAAACTCAGCGATGACAGTGAACAAGGTTTTGCCAACGACAAGGTGCTGGTGATTGCCCACCAGCGTGAAACCGCTGAAGGCATCGCCGAAGGCTTGCGCGTGCTGGGCGGCTACCACGCGCCCGTGTTTCATGAAGACCTGACGCTGATTGAGCGCGACCGCGCCGCGGCGGCCTTTGCCGACGATGAAGAGGGTTGTCAGGTACTGGTATGCTCGGAAATCGGCTCGGAAGGGCGTAATTTCCAGTTCTGCCGTCACCTGGTCATGTTCGACCTGCCCCAGCACCCTGACCAGCTCGAACAGCGCATCGGGCGACTCGACCGCATCGGCCAGCAGCACGCGATTGAAATCCATGTGCCTACCTTTGAAGGCAGCCCGGGCGAGCGCCTGCTGCGCTGGTACAACGAAGGCATGAACGCTTTCAGTGCGCCTACCGGTATCGGCAGCGACCTGTTTGCAGCCTTTGGCGATGCCCTCGCTGACGCCCTGCTGGACGATGAGATGCTGGATGAAATCGTCGACGAAACCCGCACCCTGTTCACCGCCCAGCTGGCCGAACGGGATGCCGGACGCAACCGCCTGCTGGAACTTAACGCCTGTCGCCCGGCCCGGGCCGACAGCGTGATCGAGGCCGTGCGCGAACTGGATGAAGATAGCGCACTGCCCCGTTATGTCGAGCGCGCCCTGGACATCTTTGGCGTTGACAGCCGCGAGCTGGGCAAGGATCTGCTGGTGCTCGAACCCGGTCAGCATATGCTGGAAGGCCTGCCCGGGCTGGTCAAAGGCGAGGAGGGGTTCACCGCCACTTACCGTCGAGATCTCGC
This sequence comes from Halomonas sp., assembly GCF_007625055.1. Taxonomy (GTDB): domain Bacteria; phylum Pseudomonadota; class Gammaproteobacteria; order Pseudomonadales; family Halomonadaceae; genus Vreelandella. The sequence continues at coordinate 29,322 of NZ_VMQS01000009.1, read as the reverse complement.
CCTGGCCCGCGACGACATTCAACGCCTTTCCTGGGAGCACCCACTGCTGCGTGAAATGATGGGCCGGATCATCGATGGCGCCATGGGCAATACGGCCCTGGCACTACTGCCCCATCCCGCGCTGCCGAGTGGCCGCCTGCTGGTTGAGCTGATTTTTCGTACGCATTGTCCGGCGCCCAAGCGCCTGCATCTGAACCGCTTCCTGCCGCCGACGGCCGTTCGCGTGCTGCTGGACGAATCCGGTGCCAACCTGACCGGCAGGATCTCTTTCACCGGGCTGAGCAAAAACGTTCAGAAGGTCAATAAATCCATGGCCCGCGAGCTGATCAAGAGCCGTCATGACCAACTGCGTGGACTGCTGTTGCAAGGAGAAGAAGAAGCAGACCGCGAGCTGCCAAGTATCGTTGAAGCCGCCGAAACCCGTATGCGCGGACAGCTTGACGCAGAACTGGCGCGCCTGACTGCGCTGGCTGAACACAACCCGACGGTACGCGAGGCTGAAATTGACGCCATCCGTCAGGAAAGAAAAGCGCTCAGCGATGCCATCGAGGCCACCCGCCTGCGCCTGGACGCTGTGCGCGTGGTGATTACCGCCGACCCGAAAAAATAACCTGCCTGCCACGCCCCACGGATGGGGCAGTTCGATATATTTTGGCCACGGACACTCACGGAAAACACGGACGAAAACCTTAAAACATTTTTGGGTTTGACCTTATCCCTGTCCGTGTCGTCCGTGAGTGTCCGTGGC
>NZ_VMQS01000009.1:4668-28474 GCF_007625055.1 Halomonas sp. | reverse complement strand
AACATTTTTGGGTTTGACCTTATCCCTGTCCGTGTCGTCCGTGAGTGTCCGTGGCTACTATTACTGTCTCACTCACCCCTCACTTGTTTAGGATCGCCTCCAAAGCCTTGTCCAGGGTCGGGTACTGGAAAGTGAACCCCGCTGCCTCCAGACGTGCAGGGCGCATATCCGCGCCGGTCAGTAACAGCTGTGACATCTCACCAAAGCCGAGCTTTAATACCGGTGCGGGCACCGGAAAAATCGCCGGGCGTTTCAGCGTCTTGGCCAGAGTGCGAGTGAATTCCGCATTGGTCACGGGGTGTGGTGCACTGGCATTGAAAGGCCCTGTCAGCGACTTATTTTCCAACAGGAATAGCATGGCCTCCACCAGATCATCGCGATGAATCCACGGCATGAACTGCTTGCCATCACCAAAACGCCCGCCCAGACCCAGCTTGAATGGCGGCAGCATCTTCTCAAGGGTACCCCCACCAACCTCCAGCACCAGGCCGATGCGCAGTATCGCCAGGCGCACACCCAAGGCTTCAACCTCTCGGGCAGCCTCTTCCCATTTGACACACAGTCGATGGGCAAACTCATCGTTAGGTGATGTATCTTCCGTTACCTTGTTGGCTCCCTGATCACCGTAATATCCCACCGCTGACGCGGATAACAAGGTGTGCGGTAACGCCTGGCCGTTTTCCTTGATCTGTTCGCACAGGGTCACCAGCTGATGGGTCGCCTTGAGGCGTGACTGGACCAATTCCTCTTTCTGGGCGTCACTCCAACGTTTGGCGGCAATCGACTCTCCTGCCAGATTAATCAGCGCCTCCGGTGGCGAATCGGCAAATGCCTGGGCATTTTCACGAATATCGCAGCCCTCAGGCAAGCGCGAGCGGACTTTGTCGGGTGTCCGTGAGACAACCTGAAGGCTATGCCCCTGTTCGGCCAGACGCTTGCAAAGGCGTTGGCCAACAAAGCCGCTTCCGCCCGTAATCAATATGCGCATGATGTGCTCTCCTTTCACTGCCGCCAGTGCTGATGCAATGGGGATAGAATGTTATTTTATTGTACGATACCTATACCAGTCTGCTACAATAAAAGTGGTTAAAGCTATTTCAGTATTGTCATTGTCAACGGTGTTGACACCGCTGAGATTAAGGATACGTTACATGGCCGCTTCTAACATGTCCGGTGCAGCTATTTCCTCTCACTCACCTGACAGTGCATCGTCACACACTGCCATTATCGGTGCAGGGCTTGCCGGACTTGCCTGTGCCCAAGTGATGGTTGACGCGGGCGAGCAGGTCACCCTGTTTGACAAGGCGCGCGGGCCGGGTGGGCGGATGTCGAGCAAGCATCGCCCGGAAGCCATTCTGGATCTGGGCGCACAGGCCTTTACCGTGCGTGATGAGGCCTTCAATGAGGAAGTTGCCCGCTGGCAGGCAGCTGGCTGTGTTGGCCAATGGCCTGAACGTATTTACCGCGCCAGCCCCACGGGATGGCAGCCACACCATGATGGCCAGAAACGTTTTACTGGCCTACCCAGCATGAGCGCTATTACGCGCCACCTGACCGATTCGCTGGTTGCCAGGGACGTTGCACTGCATTCCACCACTCCCATCACGGCCTTGATCAGGAAAAGCGAGGGCTGGTGGCTGGAAGGCAACAACACGGAATTGTATGGCCCTTATACGCAGGTGGTAATCAGTGCGCCGCCTCCCCAGGCATCCATTCTGGTACAACCCTGGGATACGCAACTTTCTGAACTCTGTCAAAGCCTGGTTCAGCGCGGCTGCTGGGCCGGTTGGGCGGTTTTTGCAGCGCCCCTACCCACCCCGGTGGGTATCAAAAAAGACTGGCAGATGGCCCGGGTGGATCACCCCGCCCTTCGCCTGGTTTGTCGCAACCAGACCAAGCCAGGCCGTGAAAACCAGCCGGAAAGCCTTAGCCTGCTGGCCAATCTTGAATGGAGTGAAACCCACCTGGAGGCTGCGCCGGAGGCCATTACCCAGTCGCTGCTTGAGGCCCTGAAAAGCCTTTACCCTGCCCCCCTCAAACTGCCCGAACTGTTGGATAGCGGCGCCCATCGCTGGCGTTATTCCCAGCCAGACAAGGACAATCCGTTCCCCGAACACGGATATGCTCGCAGCGCCATCGGCCTGGCCCTGTGTGGCGACAGTCTGCGCGGCGGACGGGTAGAAGATGCCTGGCTGTCTGGCCACCGTTTAGGCTTGTCGTTGCTTGATGCTGACAACACCACGACCAGGCCACCAGGCTAGACGGTTGCACATGGAAAGAGAGGTTGTACCTTGCAGCGACAAGTTGTACAAATAGAGCATGTATAATACGCGTCAATTTTTTGCTTTATGAATCAATTGCGTTGAGAATTGAACGCAAGTCACACCAAACACACTGTGTATTTTGCATAAAATAACCAAGAGGCAATGGCGCCCATGAGCAACAAGGCGACCCACCCACCCGACACACCGCTTTATCCAATCCGGGAAGTTTCCCGATTGACAGGTGTGAACTCGGTCACTCTGCGCGCTTGGGAGCGCCGCTATGGGTTGATCCGTCCCCAGCGTACGCCAAAAGGCCATCGCCTCTATGCGCAGGATGACATCGCCCGCATCGAGCGTATCCTGCAATGGCTTAACCGCGGTGTGCCGGTCAGCCAGGTCGGTGACCTTCTTGACCAGCCTGAAGCCGTTGAACCCCCGGCACCCACCAGCGGTGACTGGGAGAGTCAGCGTCAACAACTGCAAGGCACTATCGAATCACTGGACATGGCGCGGCTTGACCCGCTCTACCACCAGAGCCTGGCACTCTATCCACTCAGCGTGGCCATCAATGAGCTTTGGCAGCCGGTCATCATGGCGCTGGAAGCCCAATGGGAACGCACACCGGATGCCCTGGTGCGTCGTACGCTGGAAGCCTTCCTGCGCAATCAGGTCGGCATTCGCCTGCACTATGCCAATCAGGCGACTCGTGGGCCGCTGATCCTGCTGAACAGCATGCCTGATGATCCTGGCCCACTATGGATTCTGATGGTTGCGCTGATTGCCAGTGAACAGGGCTACCGGGTACAGATACTTGATCGTAACCTGCCTCTGGACGACCTGCCTCAGGCAGTGTCACGTCTACATGCGTCCATGGTGTTACTGACCAGCGGCCAGTCAGAAAGTGACCACTACATTCATGATCTGCTGCCCCAGGCGGCCAGAGGGTTGAATGTTCCTGTCGGCATATGCGGTAACGTGGCTCGCCTGCGTGAAAACGATTTTTCCAGTGGCGATCTTCACTTGCTGGGCAATGATCTACCCCAGGCCATTTCGCGTCTGCGCCCGCTGTTGCGCGAATCCGGCATCCTTTAACAGACATTCTGATATTCCTCGACAGGAGACACCATGGCGCTGCAGTTGGTTTGGTTTCGTACCGATCTACGTATCCACGACAACAGCGCGCTAGCCGCCGCGGCGAAAAAAGGCCCTGTGGTGGCGGTTTTCCTGCACTGCGTCGAACAATGGCAGGCCCACGGCCACGGCGCCAACAAGCTTGACTTCTGGGCGCGTGGCGTTGATGCCTTGAAAAGCGCCCTGGCAGGGCTGAATATTCCGCTGCTTCAACGCGATATCAGCACGTTCGATCAGGCCCCGCCGGTGTTGACCGAGCTTGCTCACCAGTTGGGCGCTGAAGGTGTGCACTTCAATCATGAGTATCCGTTTAACGAACAGCATCGCGATCAAGCGGTCATGGCGCATTGCCGATCAGCCGGGTTAGGCGCGCACGGCTACCACGATGCGGTCGCCTTTGCCCCCGGCACCCTACTTACCGGTAAGGGCGACTACTACGGGGTATTCACGCCCTTTTCCAAGGCCTGGCATAAAAATATCCAGGCTGAACAGCTGGCGCTGCGCGACACGCCTGAGCCTCAGGCACCGCTGGATATTCAGAGCGAGGCCAGGCCTGACTTGCCTGCCATGGCGACCCGGCCGGTAGAAAGGCAACAGTGGCCCGCCGGTGAGCAGGAAGCGGCCGACAGACTTGAGCGATTTCTGCGCTTTAGAGGCCGCTATTACCAGTCCCAGCGAGATTTTCCTCACGTTCGCGGCACCAGCGAGCTTTCTGCCTACCTGGCGTTGGGGATGATTTCCTGGCGCCAGTGCATGCAGGCTGTACTGAGTGAAAACGGCAGCCTGGCCGACGGCGATACCGGCCTTGTTGCCTGGGTAAGCGAGCTGATCTGGCGGGAGTTTTACCAGCATGTCGCTGTCGGCTTTCCTCAGGTTTGCCAACATCAGCCGTTTCAGGCCCATACTCGGCATCTGGCCTGGCGTGACGATGACGACGCCTTTGCGGCCTGGTGTGAAGGGCGTACCGGCTATCCGATTGTCGATGCTGCCATGCGCCAGTTGGTCAACACCGGCTGGATGCATAATCGCCTACGCATGATTACCGCCATGTTTCTGAGTAAACACCTGCTGATCGACTGGCGCCGCGGCGAAGCGTTCTTTTTACAGCACCTGGTTGACGGCGAGTTCTGTGCCAATAATGGTGGCTGGCAGTGGGCAGCCTCTACCGGTACGGATGCCGCCCCTTACTTCCGAATCTTCAACCCGACAACCCAGTCCAGCCGCTTTGATCCGGAAGGCAACTTTATTGCCCACTGGTTGCCTGAACTGGCATCTTTACCCGCCAAGGCGCGCCACTCCCCACCCGGGGATCTATTGACCCAGCTTGATTACCCGGCGCCGATTGTGGAGCACAAGATGGCCCGCCAGCGGGCGCTGGATGCGTTCAAGGCCCTGAAAGACTGAGGGCCGGTTTATGTCACCGCTATGCTTACCGGAGTTCGTCATGTCACAGGACACGGCGCTTGATGCGTTCTGCGCCTTCTTCAACAAACTAGACAACACCTGTACAGAAAAGCTATACGAGGTATATACTGACAATATTGTGTTCAGCGATCCCTTGCATAGCATAGAAGGACGTGAGGCGCTTGAAGCATATTTTGCCAACATGTACGCCAATGTCAGTGAGTGCCGGTTCCAGTATCATCATCGTCAGCGTCAGGGCGAAACGGCATTCGTCACCTGGACAATGCATTTTGCTCACCCAAGGTTAGCCGCGGGGAAGGTCATCAGCGTTGACGGCTGTTCATACCTGACCTTCGAAGATGATGGCCGGGTATCACGTCATCGCGATTACTTCGATGCCGGCGCCATGCTGTATGAAAATGTCCCCGTACTGGGTGGACTGATACGTCTATTGAAACGCCGCGCCGGCTGAGCCGCGCAACCAAGGAGAGAGTCATGAGCCGATGGTCAACCCCTCAGCGTATCTGGCTGACCGGTGCGACATCCGGAATAGGTGAGGCTGTTGCCGTCAAGCTGCTTGATGAGGGCCATCAGGTAGTACTCAGTGCGCGTAACGCCGACAAGCTTGCCGCACTCTGCGGCGAGCGGCCTAACGCCATTGCTCTTCCACTGGACATCAGCGACCGGTCTGCCGTTCTTGACGCTGCCCAGCAGATTGAAACCCGTTTAGGCGCCCTGGATATCGCCCTGCTCAACGCCGGCACCTGTGAATATCTGGATGCCCGGAACTTTGACATGGACCTGGTCAAGCGCGTCTTTGATGCCAACCTCTATGGCACCCTGTATTGTGTGGAAGCCGCCTTGCCGCTGCTGCGCACAGCCCGCCAGGAAGGCGGCAAGCCACTTCTGGCGGCCACTTCAAGTGCGTCTGCCTATGTGCCCTTGCCCCGCGCCGAGGCTTACGGTGGCTCCAAGGCGGCCATCAGCTATTTTCTGGAATCCTTGCGACTGGGGCTTGATCAGGAAGGTATCCGGGTCAGCCTGATCCATCCTGGCTTTGTCAAAACGCCCTTGACCGACCTCAATGATTTTCCCATGCCAATGCGCATTTCTGCCGAACAGGCTGCCGAGGCACTGCTCAATGGCCTGGCCAAAGGTCATCTTGATATCCATTTTCCACGCCGATTCACCTATATCGTCAAACTGCTGGGGGTTCTGCCCCCGCGTTTACGCCATGCCGTTGGATTGCGCATGACCCGCTCGCAAGGAGAGCCATGATGAATCAGCCTTTCTCTTCACAGGTTAGCCCGCTTCAGGCCTCCCAGCGTATTGCCGTGGTGGGCAGCGGCGTCAGCGGCATGGCCGCGGCGTGGTACCTTTCTGCTCAGCATGAGGTCACCCTGTTCGAATCCGCCGAACGCCTGGGTGGCCACACCGCCACCATTGATGTGGAAGTACCCGGTCAAGACGGCCCGGAATACCACGCCATCGATACCGGCTTTATTGTCTTCAACGACTGGACCTATCCGCACTTCCAGCGCCTGCTGGAAACGCTGGGGGTCCCGGCCCAGCCTACCGAGATGAGCTTTTCGGTGCATGAAACCGATCAGGATTTTGAGTATAACGGCCATACGCTGACGTCGTTGTTCGCCCAGCGGCGTAACCTGTTACGCCCCTCTTTTTATCGCCTGCTTGGCGACATCATGCGCTTCAACCGTGAGGCTACCAAGGATCTTGACAGTGAGCGCCTGCCAGATGGCATGACGCTGGGGGAATACCTTGACCACAAAGGCTATGGCGAGGCCTTCCAGCGCCGCTACCTGCTACCCATGGGGGCCGCTATCTGGTCCGCCAGTATCAGTGACCTGCGCGCCTTCCCGCTGACATTTTTTGTGCGGTTTTTCCGTAACCACGGCCTGCTATCAGTGAATCACCGTCCTCAGTGGTATACCCTCATCGGTGGCTCACGGCAGTATATTCCTGCCCTGACCGCCCCTTATGCGTCGCGTATCCGGCTGAACACCCCGGTCAAGGCGATCACTCGCGATAACGCCGGCGTTACGCTGACCACCGCAGACGGTAATGAACGCTTTGACCAGGTAGTATTGGCCTGCCATAGCGACCAGGCACTGGCCATGCTAAGTGACCCGACCGAAGCCGAACGTGATGTGCTTGGCGCCATGCCTTATCAGGATAACGAGGTGATACTGCATACCGATACCCGCTTGCTGCCGCGCCGCCGTCGCGCCTGGGCCAGCTGGAATTACCGTCTGGATCAGCGCGATGCCGGTGAGCGCGTGTCGGTGACCTATGACATGAACATCCTCCAGCGCCTGGAGTCCGACACCACCTTTTGCGTCACCCTGAATGACAGCGACAGTATTGACCCGGACAAGGTGCTGGGCCGTTTCACCTACGCCCATCCCCAGTTCACGCTGGACGGTTATGCCGCCCAGCAGCGCCATGCCGAGATCTCCGGCGTTGGCCGCACCCACTTCTGCGGTGCCTATTGGCGTAATGGCTTTCATGAAGATGGCGTCTGGAGTGCCTTGCGGGTGGCCCGGGCCCTGGGCTGTGACGAGGCCGCCCAGCCTCCGCAGACGCCAGATGCCCTGCCCGCCCATGAGCTGATGCCCCAGCAAGGTATTGGCGAGGGGGTAGGATGACAGCCGGCAGCCCGCCACGTTCACGCATCTATCGCGGCCCCCTGCGCCATCGACGCTTTACCCCGCGTGAGCATCATTTCAGCTATCAGGTATGGATGGCCTGGCTGGATCTGGACGAGCTGCCCGGCCTGTTCGACGGCGTCCCCGGTTTCAGTGCCCGACGTCGGGCATTGGCGCGCTTTCGCCGTGAGGATTACCTCGCCCCGGTCGAGCTGCCCCTCAAAGAGGCCGTTCGTCAGGAGCTGACCCGTCAGCTGGGCGAAGCCCCCCAGGGGCGAATCTGTATCCTCACACAGCTGCGCACACTGGGTACTGTCTTTAATCCAATCTCCATGTACTACGCCTTTGATGAACAGGATCGCCTGGCCGCCGTGCTGGGGGAAGTCACCAATATGCCGTGGCGGGAACGCACCTGCTACGCCTGCCGGGTTGATCCCGAACGTCACAGCCATGGCGCCATCTTTGCCAAGGACATGCACGTTTCGCCGTTCAACCCCATGGATATGACCTACCGCTGGCGCTTCAATACACCTGGCGACAAGCTGTTGATACATATGGAAAACTGGCATAACCAGCCGGCCGACCACGCGCCTGCCCGCCAGTTTGATGCCACCCTGATGCTCGAAGCGGCCCCGGCGACTCGCCGGGTACTGCTCTCAACCCTGGCCCGCCAGCCGTGGATAAGTCTGAAAACCGTGGCCGGCATTCATTTTGAAGCGTTGCGCCTCTGGCTGAAACGCGTACCCCTTTTTGACCATCCGCAACGCAAGGAGACGCCGTAATGACCCGTTTGCGCTCGTCACGCTCTGCAAACCCCAATATTGTTTCATCTGCGTCTCTGGCGGCGTCATCCGCATCCACCGGCGCGCCCGCCCAGAGCGATTCTTCCCAGACACTCCGAGAAGGCAGGCTGACTCGCTGGCTCAAGCCACGCCTGATCAAGCAGCTGGATGCCATGCAGGGCGGCCAGATTACCCTGATTGATGGCAGCCAATCCTACCATCTGGGCCAGGGCGGCCCCTTGCACGTAACCGTGGTGATACGCCACTCCCGTGCCTGGAAACGCCTGGCGTTTGGCGGCACCGTAGGGGCTGCTGAATCCTATATGGACCATGACTGGGATGCCGACGACCTGGTGGCACTGATTCGCCTGTTCGCCATCAACCTGGATCAGGTCAACGGTGAAATGGAAAACGGCAGCGCGCGCATTACTCGCGGGTTATTGAACCTGGCCTACCGTTTTCAACGCAACAGCGTTACCGGCTCCAAGCGTAATATTGCCGCGCATTATGATATCGGTAATGACCTGTTTGCGACCTTTCTTGACCAGTCTCACTGGATGTACTCCAGCGCGGTCTTCCCCTACCCGGAAGCCAGCCTGGAGGAAGCCTCTACCTACAAGCTGGATATCATGCTCGAAAAGCTTGATGTCCAGGCCCACCATCACCTGCTGGAGATCGGCACCGGCTGGGGAGGGCTGGCCATTCATGCGGCCAGGAGTCGTGGCTGCAAGGTCACCACCACGACCATTTCTGAAGAGCAGTACAACCACACCGCCGAGCGCATCAAACAGGAAGGTCTGGAAGACCGGATCACCCTGCTCAAGCAGGATTATCGCGAACTTGCCGGCACCTTTGATCGGGTGATTTCCGTTGAAATGATTGAAGCCGTCGGCCATCAGTATCTGGATACCTATCTGGCCAAGATCGACAGCCTGCTTAACGCCGAAGGCCAGGCCATGCTGCAGGCGATTACCATTCGCGACCAGCGTTTTGAATCTGCCAAACGGGATATGGACTTTATCAAACGGTACATCTTCCCTGGTGGCTTTCTGCCGTCGCACCACGCCATGCTGTCCAGCGTGATGCGCAAGACGTCACTCAACATGGTGGCGCTGGACGAAATCGGCCAGCACTACGCCCGCACCCTGCGCGAGTGGCGGCACCGTTTCGAGGCCAGCCTGGAGGCGGTACGCGCCCAAGGCTACGACGAACGCTTTATTCGCATGTGGCGCTATTACCTCTGCTACTGCGAAGGCGGCTTTATTGAGCGCTCGATTGGTACCTGTCATCTGGTGCTGGCCAAGCCTCAGGCCAAACCGGCACCGTTGACCGGCGCGCCATGAACAAGGCATCCGCGCCGCGCTGGCCAAAGCTGGTTTTCAACCTGATAGGGTTTGAGACCGGCTGGCTTTTGTGTGTGCTGGGAGGCTCCTGGGTGGCGCTGGCCACCGGCCTTGTGCTGATTGGCGGGCACTTGCGGTTTATTGCCCGCCCTGGAGAATGGCGCCTGCTGGCAGGCTTTGCAGGATTGGGATTACTGCTGGATGGCAGCCTGACGCTGCTGGGCGGTTTTGATTTCAGCGACCATAGCCAGCTATTCGGGTTACTGCCGCTGTGGTTCTGGATGCTCTGGCCACTGTTTGCCACTCTGCTGGCGCATTCGCTGACCTGGCTATGGCGCCTGCCCTGGCTGGCTGCCTTGGCCGGCGCTGTCAGTGGGCCGCTTTCCTACTACGGCGGCGGTGTGCTGGCCGGCGTCAGTCTGGCACCCTGGCTGCTCCCCGTGCAGGCGCTGATCTGGGGGGGGCTATGCTATCTGTTGGCGCGCAACGCCGAGCGCCTGGGACTGGTGAGCCGAGTATGATTGTCGTTAAGGTTGACGTCTGGCACTCAGGAAGCTTCCATATAGGGCAACAGTGTCTGTCTCACTGAAGATCGCCCGCCAAGCACAGTTTTTTATTCTGCCTACACTCATTTTTGACAAAGATACCATTCCCCTAAAGGCTACCTTACAAAAAAAAGACACAGTCATAGGCATAACCATGGACTTCGTTCGTTTTTATTCCTTATTGCATTGCAATACAGGCTGATAGAATTGTGCGGCTTTTTGCCACCCCTTATATCAACCACTCTCTTTCATCCCTTTGGGTGAAAGACGCTAAGGATAAACTCACTATGACGCCCTTGAACGAACCTCCCAGCCAGCCGCGATGCCATCGCCGCTGGCTTTTTTTGTTGGCTCTATGCACCTTTTCAGCGCTGATGCTGTTCAGTCCTGCGCTGCTGGCGGCTACCGGCGAGCTTGACCTGACCAGTACAGGCGTGGGCTTTTTTGCCATTGCGGTCTTTGTGTTGGCGTACATGCTGGTCATCGCCGAAGAAAAGATCCATATGCGCAAGTCCAAGCCTGTGCTGGTAGCCGCCGGTATTATCTGGGGCCTTATTGGCTGGGTGTATGTCCAGAACGGCATGTCGGCAGATTCCGAACACGCGTTTCGTGTGACGCTTCTGGAATTCACCGAGTTGATGCTGTTTCTGCTGGTGGCGATGACCTATATCAACGCCATGGACGAGCGCAAGGTGTTTGATGCGCTGCGCTCCTGGATGCTGCGCAAAGGCTTTAACTATCGCAAGCTGTTCTGGCTGACCGGTGGCCTGGCCTTTGTGCTCTCGCCGATTGCCGATAACCTGACCACTGCCCTTTTGATGTGCGCCGTGGTCACCAAGGTGGCCGAGGGCGACAAGCGTTTTATCAACCTGGCCTGTGTGAATATCGTCGTGGCGGCCAATGCGGGCGGCGCTTTCAGCCCCTTCGGCGATATCACCACCCTCATGGTCTGGCAGGCCGGCATGGTTGAGTTCCAGGAGTTCTTTATCCTGTTCTTCCCCTCGCTGGTCAATTTCCTGGTGCCTGCCATCGTGATGAGCTTCTTTATCAAGGATGCCAAGCCGGAAAGCGTTTACGAAGACGTCTACCTGAAACGCGGCGCACGTCGCATCATCTTCCTGTTCCTGCTGACCATTACCACGGCCGTACTCTGCCACACCCTGCTGCACCTGCCGCCGGTGCTGGGCATGATGACGGGCTTGGGCTACCTGCAGTTTTTTGGTTATTACCTGCGTCGCAGCCTGCCGCGCTCGCTGGAACGCAAGCGTGAACGCTACAGCCGCCGGGGTGACCACAAAAAACTGGAAAATCTGGGCAGCGTGGTGCCCTTTGATGTTTTCAACCGCGTGGCGCGAGCCGAGTGGGACACCTTGCTGTTCTTCTATGGGGTCGTCATGTGCGTAGGCGGCCTTGGGTTCATGGGCTATCTGGCGATGCTTTCTGAAAGCCTCTACCTGGGCTGGAATGCTACCGGTGCCAACATCACCCTGGGGGTGATCTCGGCGCTGATCGATAACATTCCGGTGATGTTTGCGGTACTGACCATGGAGCCGGATATGTCTCATGGGCAGTGGCTGTTGATCACCCTGACGGCGGGTACTGGCGGTAGCCTGCTGTCGATTGGTTCAGCGGCGGGTGTGGCGGTAATGGGTCAGGCCCGCGGCGCTTATACCTTTATGGGCCACCTGCGCTGGACGCCGGTGATCATGCTGGGTTATATCGCGGGTATTATCGTTCATATGTTTTTGAACTCAGGAAGCTTCGCCCTGTTTGGCTAACCGCCTGACCAGTGACTGACGCTGGCGCCCCTGACGGATTTCTGTCAGGGGCGTTTTTTTAGCGCGCTTTTTTAACCCGGCACCCATGCCGCATCAGCGTCTCTGTGGTTAGAATGATGCTAGATCCGTTTCTTGTGCAGGAGCCACCATGTCCGCTTATCCAGATCCGCTAAACAAGGTCCTTGTTCTTCATGGTCCCAACCTCAATCTGCTGGGCAGCCGGGAGCCCGACATCTACGGCTATGAAACCCTGGATGACGTCAACAATGCTCTGCGTGAGAAAGCCGTGCTCGCAGGCTGGGAGCTGAACTGCCTGCAAAGCAATCATGAAGGCGTGCTGATTGATGCCATCCAGGCGGCGCGCACCGATGGCACCCGGGCTATCATCATCAATCCGGCCGCCTACACCCATACCTCGGTCGCGATTCTGGATGCGCTCAACGCCTTCACAGGCAAGGTGATGGAAGTGCATATTTCCAATGTTCATCAGCGCGAGACTTTCCGCCAGCATTCCTACGTGTCGCTTCGCGCCAACGGTGTGATTGCCGGGCTGGGCACGCAGGGCTACCAGGCAGCGCTGGATGCCATCCTGCGCGCAGCCGGGCAGTAACCACCTCAGGGAGCCACAGATGATTATCTTTAACACCCAGGTCGCCGCTGAGTGGGTCGACTATAACGGCCATATGAACGATGCCGAGTATGCCCGGGTATTTTCATTGGCGGTGGAGGCGTTGATGGATCATATCGGCCTGGATGAAAGCGGGCGGGCCGAACATGGCTATACCATTTATACGCTGGAAACCCACCTGTGTTACCAGCGTGAAACCCATCAGGGAGAGCCCTTGAACGTTTCGCTGGCACTTCTGGACAGCGACGCCAAGCGCTTACACGTGTTTTTTGAGCTGCATGACAGCCAGGGGCGGCAGCTGGCCACCAGCGAGCAGATGCTGATGGGTATGGATAGCACCTCGGTACGCCCAGCGCCCTTTCCCTCGGCTATTCAGGCCGCTATCGAGGCGCTGCCTCGTCCGGCAGAGCGCCCGGCCATGGCCGGCAGAACCATTGGCATTCGCCGTTAACCGCCCTGGTGCCCTCAGCAATGATAGTGCCAGATCCACTGTGCTGCAGGCACCCGAGTATCATCAGGTGCTTACACTGTCGATCAGCTGCCGGCCAGTTCCAGCACCCTGGCAAACTGTTCTTCGCTCAGTACGTTTCGCCAGTGGTCGGCACAGTTGGAGCGCATCATTAACAGCTCGGATTCCAGCTGACCGATATAGGCGGCCTTTTCAGCACGGGCCTGTGGGTCAGCGCCTGTCAGAATCATGCTACGTAGCTCGCCACGCTGAGCAATGACACGGTCTTCAAGGGCTTCACGCACGGCCGGGCTGCTGGCCAGCCAGTCTTCAAGTGCCGCCTGCTGCTCGGCATTCAACTCAAGCTCCTGGGCATTTTTGGCAACTACCGGCGTCAACATCACAATCGGCGTTGAAAGCTCAGCGACATCACGTTTGGCATCTTCGGCGTTGGCGGTTGAAACGCTCAGGCTGAGCAGGGCGATACAGGCAGTGGTCAATACTCGCTGGGAAAAAGGCATTCAGGTCTCTCCTTGGCTGTTGAAAAGACCTTTAATTTATAACCTTATGCCATCTACCACGATGTGTGAGATTGTCACACCCTGAGGGGGTCTCAGTCATTGTCATTGACGCCGGCACCAGCGCCGCCTCGGGACGCCTCTGATGACTCGACCAGAATACGGTGCGCCAGCGCCTTCAGGCGTGCCCAGATGGCATCGTCCACCTCGATACCCTCCTGCAGGGAGCGCTCGCGACAGGCCATCAGGTCGGACTCCGAGTGACGCGCCAGCAGATCCAGGTCGTGGTCAGCGCCCAGAGAAGGAAGCAGCTCAACGTGGTTGGCCATCACCAGGGTGATGCCGTCGTTGGGCTCGTTTTCTTCCGGCACATCGCGCACCGAATAGATACGCACTTCAGGCGTGGGATGACCGGCCCGAAAGCCCACGACCTGCTCGGTCAGCGGCACCTGAACATTACGCCAGAAAGCCGTGATATTGATGCCCCGCCCGGCCAGGCGGGACAGGTAGCCCATGATCAACTGCCGGTTGTGGCAGCGGCGGATCTTGACCACTGAAAGCCCCCGCGCACGGGCCTTGGCAAAGCCCAGCTCGGTGGCCAGGCTGATGCTGCGCAGCACGCTCTGGCCGTGGCCATCCAGCACTGCCAGGTCACCGTCCTGGTAAATCACCTGCGGCAGGGATTCCGGGTCTTCTTCCAGCAGGAAGTCCAGCCCACGGTTGAGCTGGTCAATCGCATTAAAACCATGGCACTGCATCCAGGCCACCATGTCCGCGGCATCGGCGGCATCGCCGTCTTCAAAACCGATCCCGGTGAAGGCCTTGCGGCACAGCCCCTGTAGCTCATTGAAGGAGACTTTCATGGGCTTTGTCCCTGCACAGGTTGATGGTTACAAAGTGCTGCGGCTGGCCCTGCCTGTGGCGATAGCCCTGCAGGGCCGACAGCACCGTTTTCACGCTGCGGCTGCAGCGGAAAACTCCAGTCATCGAAACGGCCAAGATCCTCGGGCTCGGCGTTGAGCTCTTCCACCAGGGGTGCGCCCTGGAACAGGGTGATGCGTACCCAGCGGTCCGATTTCGGGTCAAAGCGGCTGGCGCCGAAAAATGCCAGCTTGGTGCGCAACAGGTGCATGGGCTTCATATCCTGATGCCAGAGATTGGCGTGAATATCGCCATAGGTATCCTTCACCAGGGTCTGCACCCGGCGGATGATTTCCTTGTGGCGTGGCCTGGCCAGCAGGAAATCCACCACCTTGGCCCGGGGGTTGTCCTCGAGAAACTCGCAGATGGCCGCATGGCTATGGGCAACTCTGGGTCCAATAGCAATCAGCATTTCCTTCTCGGCGCCGGCTTCTTCGTGACGCACGCCCAGGCGTGGCTCTTCCTTTTCCACCGAGCGGTACCAGAACCAGTAGCTGCCGGCGCGGCTTTGGTAATCATGCGCCAGCGCCCAACTGTAATGGGTCTCGATCAGCTGGCGCAGGCGAATCAGCGGCATGTCCGGTTGAAGGTCGAGGTTTTCGGTTACCCCCATCTGCTCCTCCAGTGGGTCAACCCGCTCTGGATACAGCTCGATCAGCAGGGTATTGATCAGCTCCTGGGCTTCAAGCGACAGGGTGCGCTCGCTCCAGGCCGTCAGCTGCGCCCACAGATCGTCTTCCAGAGGAGCACTTTCCAGCCAGGCCAGCACATCCGGCAGGCTGGCGACGGTCTCGGCATTGCGTTCGGTCTGTTCGCCATCCTCGGTGACGGTTTCTTCAAGGTGCTGCAGGGCGCGCCGGGTCAGCGCCAGCATCCGCTGGCGGTCTTCCTCGCTGGGTAACTGGCGCTGGGCCAAGGCCAGGGCGGTTTCCCGCTGATTGACCCACTGGGCAATCAATTGCGGGTGACTGATCAAAAACGGCGCCATGCCCAGGCCGGTGGAATTGCCGATACCCAGATAACGGCGCAGCTCGGTGGCCAGGGCACAGGCGGTTTGCGGCGCCTGACAGCGGGCCAGGTGCTCGACCTGCTCAATCGAGAAATGGCGCAGCAGATAGACGCCTGCCATCTGCGCTGAAAAAGGCCGGCGAAAATCCGGGTTTTCATGCAGGCGGGCAAAATCGGCAATGCCGAACTTGCCGTTGCCATAGACCGCCGTCGTGCGATACAGATAGCCGACCCGGGTCAGCCACTCGGGGTCGGGCTGCTCGCCCTTGGCCAGCGCTTTTACAAAGTGGGCAAAGTTGCGCAGGCTTTTGTTGGCGCGGGAAATCACCAGCACCCTGGGGTGCTGGCGGCCGGCTTCCTGCAGGGGTACGTTGGCCGCCATCTGTTCCAGCAGGCTGGCGTCCACATCGCCTTCAATCAGGCCAAAGGTGACATCCCAGGCGTCCGCAATTACCCGGTCGGAGCGGCGCGAATCATCCAACGCCTGGGCAAACATCACCCCGTGATAGCGCCCGTAAGGCGTCTGCAGGCGATAGATGGCGGTGCCGTAACCGTTTTCATCCAGATCAAACCGCTCGCGGCTGACCTGCCAGCGCTGACGCCCCATCTGGCGCACCAGGCTGCGCACAAAACTCAGGCGGCAGGCATGCAGGCTGCCCAGACGCTCCAGCTGCATGACGTCATCGGCACAGCGCAGATTCAACGCCGCCAGCCCCCATTCGCGGTTACTCATGAACAACCACCTTCTTGCGGGTGCTCAGCCCCTGCTCGCGCGCCATGGCGTAGGCTGCTTGCGGGCCCAGCCACAGCGAGGGCAACAGCACCAGGGAAACGGGAATCGCGGTAATCACGATAAACTGCTGCAGCACACCGATCTGTCCGGCGCCCATATACAGCAGGATGGCCGCCATCAGTGCCATGGTGATGCCCCAGAAAATCCGCACGGCGGTGTGCGGCTGATCATGGCCGGTACACACCACGGCAATCGCATAGCTCATCGAGTCACCGGTAGTGGCGACAAAGATGGTGGTCAGCAGCAGGATCGCCAGCGCCATGACAACACCCCCCGGCAGCGCCTGGGCCACGGTGAGGGTCGCCACATCAAACTGGAAGTTGTTAAGCGCCTCGGCCAGATCAATCACCCCGCTGAGTTGGTAGTGAATACCGGCTCCGCCCAGCAGAGTAAACCAGACGGTGGTGGCAATTGGCGCCATCACCGCCACGGCAAGAATCATCTGGCGAACGGTTCGGCCACGGGAGATACGCGCGACGAAAATCGCCATCAGCGGGCCGTAACCGATAAACCAGGCAAAAAAGAACACCGTCCACCACTGCATCCACCAGCCCGGCGCAGTTTCCGAGGTCATGGTGGCCATGGCAAAGAAGGAGCTGATATAGACACCGAACCCCTGCAGATAGGCGTTGGTAAAGAACAGCGTCGGGCCAAACACAAAGATGACCGCCGCAATCGCCAGTGCCAGAAAGACGTTAAAACGGCTGAGCAGCTGGATGCCTTTATGGATACCGGTCGCCGCCGAGGTGACGTATACAGCGCCCAGCACAACAAGGATCATCAGCTGGGTAATGTAGCCTTCACTGATTCCAAACAGCTCATGCAGGCCAAAGCTGACCTGGGTGGCCAGAAAGCCGATCGGGCCAACGGTGCCCGCGACCACCGCAATCACGCAGCAGGCATCAACCACACCGCCGACCCAGCTGCGCATCAGGCGCTCCCCCAGTACCGGGTAAAGCAGGGTGCGCGGCTGCAGCGGCAGGCCGCGGTCGTAGTGCCAATAAGCCAGCACAATCGCCGTCAATGAGCCGAGCACCGCCCAGGCCAGAAAGCCCCAGTGCATGAAGGACTGCGCCAGCGCACTGGCAATCGCCTCCACCGTGCCGGCTTCGCTATCAAAGGCCGGCGGCGTCACCACAAAGTGATACACCGGCTCACCGGCGGCAAAAAACACCCCGCCCCCGGCCAGCAGGGTACACATGATGATCGACAGCCATTTGAAGGTGCTTAACTCAGGCGACTCAAGACCGCCCACCCTGGCACTGGCCGCCGGTGACACTGCCAGGCCAATGGCAATAAAAAAAGTCAGTAGCAACAGCAACTGGAAATACGCGCCCAGCACGGCGGCGGTCCAGGCAAAGCCGCTTGAAATGGCGCCGGCAACGCCCTCGGTATTGATCAGCGAAAGAACGACAAACAGGATGACAAAGCCGCCGCTAAGCCCAAGTACGACCGGGTCGCCGAACTTGCCAAGCCCTGAGGCATTCTCCTTGTTGTGTGGCGTGTTAGAGGAAGAGTCCATGGGGAAACCTCATTATTGATTATTGTAGGTTGTTATCGTTAAGGGGTGGCCCATCAGCCCGGCCATTCCGGGCATCTAGGCCATCGGGGTCGTGGTGCGTTCCAGCAATGCGACCCAGTTGCGCCCCATGATGCGGGCGACATCCTGCTCGGCGAAGCCTTTGGCGCGCAGGGCCTCAATCAGGTTGGGAAAATCGCGGCTATCGCGCAGCCAGGCCAGCGGCCTGGGCCAACCCGCATTACTGGCGCTGCCCTCGCCGTAATCCATGTCTTTTGACCAGCGACCGTTACGCATCCATTCCAGCACCGCGGTCGGCTGGTTCTGGCACAGGTCGGTTCCAAGACCGACATGCTCAATGCCCATCAGGTCAACGGTGCGGGCAATCATGTCGCAGTAGTCCTCCAGGGTGCAGTCCGGGCCGTTCTTCAGGTGGAAGGGATAGGCCGAAAAGCCCAGCAGGCCGTCGTTTTCGGCAATCGCCCTGAGCACCTTGTCCGACTTGTTGCGCTTGGCATCATGGAAGAAGCTCGGGTTGGCATGCGAGATAATCACCGGCCGCTCGGAAAGCTCGATGGCGTCCAGGGTCGAACGCTCGCTGCTGTGTGACATATCAATCACCATACCGACCCGGTTCATCTCGCGGATCACCTGACGGCCGAAGCGGGTAATACCGCTGTCCTCGCTCTCATAACAGCCGCAGGCCAGCAGGCTCTGGTTGTTATAGGTCAGCTGCATGATCAACAGGCCCAGTTGACGCAGCACCGCCACCATGTCGATATCGTCCTCGATCGGCGAGCAGTTCTGGGCGCCAAAGAAGATGCCCACCTTGCCCGCCTCACGGGCGCGCTCGATATCGCCAGGCGCATGAACGGGCATGATCAGGTCGCCGTGAGCCTCGAAACGGCGGTTCCACTCACCGATGCGGGTCAGGGTCTCGCGCAGGGTTTCGTGGTAGACCAGGGTGGCGTGGACGGCATCCACGCCGCCCTCGCGCATCTGTTCAAAAATCTCCCGGGACCAGTTGGAATACTGCAAGCCATCCACGGTCAGCATCTGTCTGGACATGCGCGACTCCTTACGCCTTGACGTAGCAGGTCTTGACCACGGTGTAGAACTCACGCGCATAGCGCCCCTGTTCACGCGGGCCGAAACTGGAATCCTTACGCCCACCGAAGGGCACGTGGTAATCCGTTCCCGCCGTCGGCAGATTGACCATGACGCAGCCGGTTTCGGCGTCGGCTTTGAAACGGGTGGCCAGGGCCAGGGAATCGGTAATGATGCCTGCGGTCAGGCCGAAGTTGGTGTCATTCAGGGTGGCAATTGCCTCGTCCATATCCGCTACCTTGATCACACAGGCAATCGGGCCGAAGACTTCTTCACGGTTGATCGCCATCGCGTTGGTGGTATCCACAAACAGGGTCGGCGCCATGAAGTAACCGTCGCTGGCACACGCGACCCGCTCGCCGCCAAAGGCCAGGGTGGCCCCCTCGGCCTGGGCGCGCTCGATCCAGTTCAGATTGGATTCAAGCTGACGTTCATCGGCCACCGGGCCAATCTGCACGCCCTCTTCCAGAGCCGGGCCGACCTTGGCGTTGGCCAGACGCGCGCTGAGCCTGTCGACAAAGGCATCGTGAACCGCGGCGTGAACAATCAGCCGCGAAGAGGCGGTGCACTTCTGGCCGGTGCCGGAGTAGGCGCCGTTGAAGGCTGCTTCCACGGCCAGGTCGAGATCGGCATCTTCCGCCACAATCAGAGCGTTCTTGGAGCCCATTTCCAGCTGGCACTTGACCAGGTTGCCGGCGGTGGCAGCGGCCACCCGACGGCCGACGTCCAGTGAGCCGGTAAAGGTCAGCGCGTTGATGGCGGGGCTGGTGATCAGCGCCTCCCCGACGCTGCCGCCACTGCCCATCAGCAGGTTGAAAGTACCCGCCGGCAGCGCCTGACGGCTGATAATCTCGGTCAGCGCCCAGGCGCTGGCGGGCACCAGGTTGGCGGGTTTGAAGATTACGGCGTTACCAAACGCCAGCGCCGGGGCAATCTTCCATACTGCTGTTGCCATGGGGAAGTTCCAGGGGCTGATGACGCCTACCACGCCTACCGGCTCACGGCGGGTATCAACTTCTACCCCGGGGCGCACGGAATCGACCCGCTCATCCAGTTGGCGCAGCACTTCGGCAGCGTAGTAATGAAAGAACTGCGCCGAACGGGCAACTTCGCCCATGCCTTCTGCCAGCGGCTTGCCTTCCTCACGCGACAGCAGGCGCCCCAGCGCTTCCTTGCGCGCCATCAGCTCATCGCCAATCGCCATCAGCACGCCATAACGCTGCTCAAGCCCGGTCTTGGCCCACTCCCGCTGGCCAAGGCGCGCCGCCTCGATGGCTTCTTTCACCTGAGTGACACTGGCCTGGGCATAATCACCGATGACATCGGTCAGGTCAGAAGGGTTGGCGTTGGTAATATGGCGGTCGCCGTCGACCCATTGACCGTTGATATAAAGCGCGTGGGGGGATGACATAAAGCGTTCCTTCAGCAGGGTGATTAACAAGCATTTGACGCCATGCTAGAGAAGAGACGAAGATAAGGATAATCAATAATGCAGATAAAATGATCAGCAAAACTTACCGCTCTGAATGGCTGAAAACAGACCATGCTTCCCGACCTGAAACTGGCGCCCATGCGCTATGTATTGGCGATTCTTGATACCGGTGGTTTTCATGCTGCCGCCCGCCAACTGCACCGCAGCCAGCCGGCCATTTCCATGGCAATACGCGACCTGGAGGAGCGGCTTGGCCAGCCGCTGTTCGAGAAAGGCGGCGGTAAGGCTCAGTTAACCCCCTTTGGCCACTGGTGCGTGCCGCGCTTTCGCGAGCTGGTGGCCCACCACGACCGCGTCTGCCGGGATGCCCTGGCGATTGCCCGTCAGCAGCACGGGCGGGTGGATATCGCTGCCGTGCCTTCGGTGGCCAGCCGCCTGATGCCATCACTGCTGGCCGGCTTTCTGCAACGCTACCCGGGGATTGATATCAGCCTGCAGGACGGCCACTCCGAACGGGTCAACGACATGGTGCTCAAGGGTGACGTCGAACTTGGTATCACCAGTCTCTGGTTGCCCGATGAAGCGCTGAGCTTTGAAGCCCTGCTGCACGATGATATTGGCGTGGTCTGCCGCGACGACCACCCGCTGGCGCAGCAGACGGCATTGCACTGGCGGGCACTCAAGCCCTATACGCTGATCCGCAACGGTACTTCGCGCCTGCTGGAAGGCTCACCGGCGGCAGAGCTTTTGTCCCATAGCACCCTGTATATTTCCAATATGATCTCGCTCACCGCCATGCTGGAAGCCGGCATCGGGGTGACCACACTGCCCAGGCTGGCCTTCCAGGAAGAGCATGAGCGGCTGCGCTTTATTCCCCTGGCCACGCCGCACCTTGAGCGCCAGATAGGCCTGTTACTCCGTTCAGGGCTAAGCCTTTCGCCTGCCGCCGACGCCATGTACCGGTATTTGATGGCCCAGCTTGGAACACCAGCCAAGCGTTGAAAGCCGCCGTTAACGCCTCTGTCGCGCAGCTTGCCGACTTTGCATCTAAACTCGCCAGAGTTGGCTGTCTTTTGCCCCGGAGGCCCTATGGATTACCACGCTTACCGCCATGCCCTTGCCGCCCAGCTGCAAGGCGCTGAACTGCCCTTCCCAAACGCAGAATTTGCCGCCCGCCTGGCACATACCCGCCGCCTGATGCAGGCCGCTGGCCGTGATGCCCTGTTGCTCACCGACCCGGCGGATATTTTCTACCTGACCGGTTATCACACCTTTGAAGTCTCGGTACATACCGCCCTGGTGGTTACCGCTGAGCGCGTCACCTTACAGGTGCCCTCGATAGAAACCGGCCCGGCGGTGGTCACCGCCACTGTGGATGAGATCCTCGGCTATCGCTGGGAAGGCATTGATGAGGTGATCGGCCCCTTGGCCGACCTGCTGGCGCCTTTTCAGGCCATCGGCCTGGATGCCTTCAGTGCAGGCCTGCGTTTCGGCGTCACCCAGCCGTTACAGGCGCGTCTTGGCGGCGAGCGCTTCCACCCGGACGGCGGCGAACTCCTTGACGGCCAGCGGCTGGTCAAGCGCGAGCTTGAGCTGGATTGCCTGCGCGAAAGCGCCCGGATAACCGCCGCGGGCCTGGCGGCGGCAGAAGCCATCATTGCCCCGGGCATGACAGATAACGATATCGCCGCTGAAGGCGCTCGCGCCCTGATTGCCGAAGGCAGCGAATTCATGAGCCTTCAGCCGATTGTCACCAGCGGGCGGCGGATCAGCGTGATTCACGTTAATCACAAGCGTACCCCCATTGCCCCCGGCGACCCGGTGTTTCTTGAATTCGGCTCGGCTTATCAGCGCTACACTGCCCCCATGATGCGCACCGCCGTGGCCGGCCAGGCCTCTGATGAGATGCAGGCGGTGCGCGATATCTGCCGGGACATTTATGAAGCGCTGATTCAGGCCATGCGCCCCGGCAACACCTTTGATGATGCCGCCCGTGCCGCGGAAGCCGTACTGGTGCCTCATGCGCAGCGGCTGTTTTTCTCCGGGGTCTTTGGCTATGCCGTCGGTGCCCAGTTCCCGCCCAGCTGGGTGGAAGGCACCGGCTATATTGCCCGTGGCCAACAGAACGTCTTCGAGGAAAACATGGTATTCCACCTGCCCATCTGCCTGCGCCTGCCCGGCCAGTGGGGGATCGGCATCAGTGATACCGTGCTGGTCACTACCCGAGGCGGCGTGGCGCTGACGTCTAACGACTGGCAGATCAATCAGAAACTGTGACGGACATGAAGAGGCCACCAAAACGCCGCCTATCTTCGGGTATGCGGCGTTTTTTCACAGCCTCAATGCTTGTGATAGCGCTACCTGGGCGCGTAGGTTATCTACTCCTAATCCACCACTTATACGGTCATTATCATGCGTTCTGTGCTTTTTACCCTTGCTCTGATGATCGCCCCACTGAGCCTTGCTCAGGGCGAAACCCCGTCAAGCCCACTTCAAACAGGCGATGCCTTCCCCTCATTGCAGCTACCGGATGCTTTCGGCAACGCGTATCAACTGCCTTACCCCGGCGTTCGTCACGTGCTGTTCAGCGCGGATATGGATGCCAATGACCTGATGAAGCAAAGCTTTGGCGAACTGGAAAAGGGCGATTTCACCGCCGCCGGCCTGGTATATGTCGCCGATATCAGCGGCATGCCACGCCTTGTCGCCCGCCTGTTCGCGATACCGTCTCTGCGTGATTACCCCTTCCGGGTGCTGCTCGCCCGCGAGGCAGAACAGCTGGCCATGTTGCCGCGGGAAGAAGGTGCCGTCAGCGTCATCTCCCTGTCTCAGAATGGCGAAGTCGAAAAACTCGACTTTGTCCGTGATGACAAAAATTTAAAGGAGTTAATAGTTGAGTGATTGCTCTCTGATAATACTGGGATACATCATCGTGTTGCCTGTCATACTCTCAGCCTTGACAAAGATTGACACTATCCATTTACAGACACGATAGTGTTAAAAGGGAATTTACAGTTAGGGCATCAGCATGAGTGATAGGCAGGGTGAAGGGCTCCCTGAGGGCAACGATGACAGAGGTGCGCTACAAAGCGATCTTGAGGCATTTTTTGCCGTATCGCTTTCTCTGATGACCATTACCGATCTTGACGGGCGATTCTTGCGGGCCAACCAGGCGTTTCATGAACTTCTCGGCCACGATCCCGCTAGCATGGTCGGTGCGTATGCCATTGATTACCTCCACCCCGATGATATCCCACAGACAAAGGACGCCTTCAGCCGCCTGGCAGAAGGTGCTACCGTAATCAACTTTGTTAACCGCTTTCGCGACGCGGATAACCGATACCATTCATTGGAGTGGCAGGCGCGGGCCCGGGATGGCAAGGTCTATGCCTCCTGTGTTGATGCCACTGAGCGGTTGGCGCTGGAAAATCAGGTCGATGAAGACCGCACCTTCCTGCAGGACGTGATCGATGCCTTGCCAACGCCGATTTTTGTCAAGGATTGGCAGGGCCGCTTCAC
>NZ_VMQS01000009.1:0-4568 GCF_007625055.1 Halomonas sp. | reverse complement strand
TGATCGATGCCTTGCCAACGCCGATTTTTGTCAAGGATTGGCAGGGCCGCTTCACCATGGTCAACCAGACGCTGGCCGCCGTTTTTGGCGTTCCTGGTGAGGCGATTATCGGCAAGACCGACGCCGACTTTTCACCGCGCCCAGAAGAAATCGAAGCCTTTCTGCTTGATGATCAGGAGGTATTGAACAGCGGCAAAATCAAGTTTATTCCAGAAGAGCCGGTGACCGACAGTAACGGTCAACAGCGCTGGTTCCAGACCACCAAGATTCCCTTGCAGCTCAATCTGCCCCCCAAGAAGCGGCGACTGGTCGGGGTAGCCACCGATATTACCCATCGCAAGCAACGTCAGGATAAGGCGGAACAGGCCAGCCTGGCCAAAAGCCTGTTTGTGGCCAACATGAGTCATGAGATTCGCACCCCGCTCAATGCCATTATCGGCTTTGGTGACCTGCTCAGCCAGTCTTCATTAAACGCCTCACAGCGTGAGTGTCTTGACAATATTCAATCGTCCTCTCAGCTGTTGCTGGGCATCATCAACGATGTGCTGGATTTCTCCAAGATCGAATCCGGCAAGCTGGAAATGGAGAACCGCCCTTTCCGCCTGGAGGAGCTGTTGGAACAGCAGCGAGCGTTGTTTGCCCGTCAGGCTGATGAAAAGGGTCTGGCGTTTGTATTACGCCGTGACCCCCGTTTACCAGAGGCCGCCTACGGGGATGTCCTGCGCCTGAAGCAGGTCATGACCAACCTGGTCAGTAATGCCATCAAGTTCACCCACCGCGGAACGGTCAGCGTTGAACTGAACGGTGAATATGAGTCGCACCGGCAGTGCCGGCTATGCATTGAGGTGACCGACACCGGTATCGGCATGTCCGAAGACCAACTTGCCAACCTGTTCAATGCCTTTACCCAGGCTGATGTATCGACGACCCGACGCTATGGTGGCACCGGCCTGGGACTGGTGATCAGCCACCAGTTGACGGAATTGATGGGCGGCCAGCTAACGGTGGACAGCGAGCCTGACAAGGGCACGCGGTTCAGGGTCGCGCTGCCCTTGACCGTCGCCAGCATGCAGGACAATACCGGCTCCCAGGAAATGGCTCACCTCTCGCTTGAAGGACGCCGGATTCTGGTGGCTGAAGATAACAGGATCAATCAAACGCTGATCCAGCGCATCCTGACCCGTTTTGACGCTGAAGTAATCCTGGTCAACAACGGCCAGGAAGCGCTGGATGCCTGCTGGACCCAGACATTTGATGCCATCCTGATGGACCTGCAAATGCCACAGATGGACGGTTTTGACGCCACCCGCGCCATACGCATGAACGGTTTCAGGATGCCGATTATTGCCATTTCTGCTTCCGTATTTGCCGATGAAAGGCAGCGTGCCGAGAGAGCTGGCGTTAATGCGCACCTTGGAAAACCCATCGATGCTGATGAGCTGGGTCGCCTGCTGGATAACTACCTTAGAGATTGTTGACGTTTCAACGCCAGCAAAGACATCCCGCTCAACCCGGCCTGCCTCGGCTTGTCAGGCTGTCAAGAGCTTGCCATTGACAGGTAATGATAGAGGGTATTATGTAGCTCGGCGACTTTGACGGGCTTGGTGATCACCGCCTGCATACCTGAATCCAGGCAACGCTGGGCATCTTCCGGCATGGCGTTGGCAGTCATTGCCAGTATCGGCAGGGTTTCACCCCTTGCACGCAGTTGCCGTGTGGCTTCGGTGCCATCCATCACCGGCATCTGCATATCCATCAGCACCAGATCAAAACGCTGGTGGGCGAGGATATCCAGCGCCTCCTGACCGTTCTCCACCACGCTGACCTCGTGGCCAAGCTTGATGAGCTGCTTGCGAGCCAACATCTGGTTAACCGGATTATCTTCCACCACCAGTATTCGGGCATACAGACTGGGGGCTTGCGGCACCTCAGGTACCAAGGGTTCCACGGGCTGGGCGGTGAAGGTGAGCCGGAAAGAAAACCGGCTGCCGCAGCCTGGCTCGCTGTGCAATTCGATATGGCCACCCATCGCTTCGACCAGCTGCTGACTGATCACCAACCCGAGACCGGAGCCTTGGCGGCGCCGGGATAATGAGCTGTCTACCTGTGAAAAAGGCTTGAACAGTTCGGATTGCTGCTTCTCACTCATGCCGCAGCCTGTGTCGCTGACGCTGAAGCAAACATGCAGCTGATCATCATCTCGCTGAGCGATCACATCCAGTGCCACACTGCCTTCATCGGTAAACTTGAAGGCGTTGTTGAGCAGGTTCATCAGTACCTGGCGCAAACGGTCTGGATCGGCCACCACGACCCCCAGCGCCTCAGGTCGGCCACAGTAAAACGTAACTGAGGTATTTTCAGCGCGCAGTTGGTAACTTCTACAGAGCGTATGCAGGCACTTGTCCAAGGAGAATGGCCGAGGCTCCAATGCCAGCTTACCCGCAGCAATGCGTGAGTAATCCAGTATATCGTTGATCACGGTGGAAAGCGCTTCAGTGCTGGCGCGCAGGGTGTTCAGGTAGTCGCGACCTTTATCAGTATGCACAACCTCTTCTTCAATCAGGTCTGTCAGGCCGACGATACCATTCAGCGGCGTGCGCACTTCATGACTGACCACGGCCATGAAATCGGATTTGGCCTGGCTGGCTTTTTCAGCCTGCTGCTTGGCTTTTTTTAGCTGGGCGTTGGTTTCCGTCAGCGCACGCTGGCGCGATTCCAGCGACAGACGCTGATGACGCAGTTGAAAGAACAGAATCAGACCGGCCAACATGGTCAGGGCCACCAGTACCAGCGATGAACGTATCAAGGTATACAGGGCTTCACGGTCGCGTTGGCGCTGGCCGTCAAAATGGAGATTGGTGCGCACCACCAGTGCGTTGGTCGCTTCCTGTAACGCAGCTAATCTTGGGCCAAGCGATTCACGCTGGGCAGGCAGGGATGCCGGTGTCAGCGCCTGCACCGCCTCGTCAAGCGCCTTGATGTCGTCCAGCATCGTATCAATGCTATGGTCGCGCAATTCGACCCTGCGTATCAGTTCGGCCACTTGCCCACGTTCAACCACCCTCAGACGACTGTAGAGAATATCGTAGGCAAGTTTGAGATCCGCCAATGAATCAGGGGTTGCCTCAAGCAGGGCAATACGTACATCCCTCAATTCGCGATCAAGCTGGTAGGCAGCCCAAAGGGCATTTTCCAGCAAGCGCTTATCCGACGCCTGATGTTTATATAGGGCAATGCCTCCCAACGTCATGGACGCAAGAAAAAGCACGCTGATGCCCAATACCGACCAGAATCGCTCGCGAACCACGGCACACAGAAATAACTTGATACGACCTATTTTCATCCAAGCCATCCGGTATTGCACTCAGTACATCGGCTCAGGGTACCAGCAATCGATTGACTTGCCAGACAGAGCGCGAATAGATGGTTTCCTTGTGCAGGTCAGCGTCACTGTCAAAAGGATAAATGACAAAGACCGGACCTTGTTCGCGTACGCTCATCGGCTCACCGTTGGCATGCGTGGCGAGGATCACATCATGCTCGTAGAAATCCGCTACCGGTATTTCGGCTTCGTAATCATTCAGGGCAATCGCAATCACCTCATCTCCTTGAGCATCAACGGCTTCAAGCACTGACCTTGCCAGCGGGCCGCTGAATGTCATGGTCTGGTCATGCCAGGGGGTTGCCGTGACCGTCGTATGCATACCCAGCTCAGAAAACATCGCATGGTCAAAGACGGCCTGGTCATCCTGATTGGTAACGCCGATATCACCACTAACGGTAAGAATCACCTCACCCGTGGGGGGCTCCAATGCACTACTGGTTGATACCATGGCTGCCCAGACGGCAGCGCTACATAACATACAAAGCGCCATGCGCTGGAAAGGCCGTACCATAGACATAACGATTTCCTCATTTGACAAGCTTTCTAAGTTGTTTTTAACACTTAGCAGTAGCAGGTGACAGCGTTAAAAAAGACAGTGATTAAATCAAATTGCAACATTAAATTACAGTTAGCACCCATTGCATTACGCAATTCCGGGACCTGAAATGCAAATTATTGCAACGTCTTGCACCCTCATCCTCTATGCGCCCGGTAACGGTTAATGAAATTGGATTAAGGCGGCTTTGTCGGTGCTGAAAAGTCGTTGGGCATGCTCGTCACAAGCCGGCCGTGGCAACGTTCACGATTCAGCCCGCAAGACCCGCAGGACTTCACCTTTAAGACGCTGGAAATCAATCGGTTTGGTAACGTAGCCTTGCATCCCGTGGGCAAGATAACGTTCCTGATCTCCCTTCATGGCGTTAGCCGTCAGGGCAATGACCGGCGTCTGCGGTAAATCATGCCGGCGTTCAAACTCGCGAATGGCTTGTGTTGCCTCCACGCCATCCATCACCGGCATCATGATATCCATCAAAATAATATCGAAGCGACGCTGGCAAGCCTTTGCCACCCCCTCCTGACCATTCGCGGCCAGCTCGCACTTTGCGTTGAGCTTATCCAGCAGTTTGATGGTCAGCTTCTGGTTGATACGGTTATCTTCCACCAGCAGAACATCCAGGGGCGC